>CALFOY010000071.1 GCA_937919265.1 uncultured Capnocytophaga sp.
AAGAGACAGTAAAATAACATCTTTAACGATTCTATTTTTTAATAAAAAAATAATAAAATACAATGGGATTTTTTGATTTCTTAACAGAAGAAATAGCCATAGACTTAGGTACGGCAAATACACTAGTTATTCATAAAGATAAGGTGGTGGTAGATAGTCCTTCTATCGTAGCGAGAGACCTTACTAACAATAAAATTATAGCGGTAGGAAAAGAAGCGCAATTAATGCAGGGTAAAACTTACGAGCGAATCAAGACAATAAGACCTTTAAAAGATGGTGTAATTGCTGATTTTGACGCTTCTGAGCAAATGATAAATGCTTTTATTAAAAGTATTCCACCTTTAAAGAAACGTTTCTTTTCTCCTTCATTAAAAATTGTTGTTTGTATCCCATCTGGAATTACAGAGGTGGAAATGCGTGCTGTTAGAGAATCTTGTGAACGTGTAAATGGGAAAGAAATTTTCTTGATATATGAGCCAATGGCAGCTGCTATCGGGATAGGTTTGGATATTATGCAGCCCAAAGGAAATATGATAATTGACATAGGAGGAGGAACTGCCGAAATAGCTGTTATAGCAATGGGAGGTATTGTATGTGACAAATCTGTAAAGATAGCAGGTGATGTTTTCACTAATGATATTATTTATTATATGCGTACTCAACATAACCTTTATGTAGGGGAAACAACAGCTGAAAATATTAAAATTACTATCGGGGCAGCAATAGAAGATTTAGATGTTCCGCCAGATGATATGTTAGTACAAGGGCGTGACCTTCTAACTGGTAAGCCTAAGCAAGTACAAATTACTTATAGAGAAATGGCTAAAGCCCTTGATAAATCTATCCTTCGTATAGAAGATGCTATAATGGAAACCCTTTCTCAAACTCCACCAGAACTTGCTGCCGATATTTATAACACAGGTATTTATATGGCAGGAGGAGGTTCTATGCTTCGTGGGTTGGATAAGAGAATTTCAATGAGAACAGATTTGCCTGTTTATGTAGCGGAAGACCCTCTTAGAGCCGTAGTTAGAGGAACAGGAATTAGTCTTAAAAATATTGATAAATTCAAAACAATTTTAATGCGATAAATGAGGTTAATTATATTATTTTTTAAACGACAGAAAGATTTTTTTATCTTTTTGATACTTTTTATAATATCTTTTGCCTTTATAATTAATGCAAACTCGTATCAAAACTCAAAATTTTTACGTTCTTCTAATATTTTTTCTTCTAATATTTATTATGTAACCAATGGTATTGGTACTTATTTTAATTTAAAACATCAGAATGATTTATTAGTAGAAGAAAATGCAAATCTTAGACAAAAATTAACAGACTTGCAAACAGATAAAATTAATAGTTTGAGTGGAGATACAAATGTTACATTTTCTCCTAATAGATATAAAGTCTTTCGAGCTGAAATAATTAAAAATAGTTATAATTTATCAAAAAATTATCTTTTAATAAATAAAGGAACGAAAGATTCTATTTCACAAGATATGGGAGTTATTTCCCCTCAGGGTATTGTAGGTATTATTGATAAAACAACAAATGGCTTTGCTTCTGTTCAGTCTGTTTTAAATACATTATCAAAAGTAAGTGTAACCCTAAAAAAATCAGGATATTACGGAACCCTTTATTGGGATGGTAAAGAACCTAATATTGTTCAATTTACAGATTTGCCCAATATAACCCCTGTTGCTGTAGGAGATACTATTGTTACAGCGGGGCGTTCTAATATATTTCCGAAAGATATTCCGGTAGGGCGAGTTAAAGATTTTTATATTAATCCTCACGACAATTCTCTCTTAATAAATGTTAAATTATTTACAGATATGATGAACCTTCAATATGTTTATGTTATCAAGAATAAAGACCAAGAACCTATTAGAGAATTGGAAGAGCAAGTAAAACAACAAATTAATGAATAATCTTTATTATATATTTCAATTACTATTATTAATTATAACTCAGGTAGTTGTGCTTAATAAGATTAATTTTTCAGGTTATGCAGACCCAATGTTGTATTTATGTTTTTTTATGATTTACCCTGTTCAGCAAAATAATGGGTTATTATTGTTATTGGCTACTTTATCAGGGTTTATTATTGATTGCTTTTCGGATACAGGAGGGGTTTTTGCTTGTGCAACACTTAGTATTGTATTTATAAGACCTTTATTTATTCGTATTTTTTTTGGACAAAACTTTGAAAATCAACCAATAAATTTATTGCAAGTACCAATAGGAGTACGTGTTTTGTATATTTTGCTTTTTGTTTTTATATATCAAGTATTATTTTATATGCTTGAAATATTTAATTTCCAACAGTTTGCATATGCTTTTCATAAAATAATTGTATCTACTTTGATTACATTTATTTTTTGTTTTTTATTTTTTCATATTTTTGGAAGAAGAAAAAGTAAATTTTAAATTAAAATAATCTACTAATTTTTATAAAAAAAAGATAAAGAATTAAAAACTCTTTATCTTTTTTTATTATTAATAATCTCCTAAAGTTTCAGGATTTTGTGCTAATGCTTTTTCTAATTGCTCATCATTAGGAGCCTTGCCGTGCCAAGCGTGGGTTCCCATCATAAAGTCTACGCCATTTCCCATTTCTGTATGAAGTAAAATACATACTGGTTTTCCTTTTCCTGTGAGAGATTTAGCTTCAGCTAACCCTTTAATAATAGAAGAAATATCGTTCCCTTTCTCTATATCAATAACTTGCCATCCAAAAGCTTCAAATTTTAATTTCAGATTTCCCAAAGGCAAAACTTTATCAGTTGGACCATCTATTTGTTTTTGATTATAATCTATTGTAGCAATAAGGTTATCAACTCCTTTTCCGCCTGCATACATAGCAGCTTCCCATATTTGTCCTTCTTGTAGTTCTCCATCTCCGTGAAGCGTATAAATTAAATGTTTATCATTATTTAATTTTTTAGAAAGAGCAGCTCCTATAGCAACAGAAAGCCCTTGTCCAAGAGAACCCGAAGCAATACGGATACCTTCTAAACCTTCGTGAGGAGTAGGGTGACCTTGTAGTCTGGAATCAAGCAAACGGAAAGTATTAAGTTCATTTACAGGGAAAAAACCGCGACGAGCCAATACACTATAAAAAACAGGAGAAATATGCCCATTTGAAAGGAAAAATAAATCTTCATTTTTTCCGTCCATACTGAAAGGGAGCTTGATGTCCATAACTTCATTATATAAACAAACGAGAAACTCTGCACAGCCCAGTGAGCCACCAGGATGCCCAGAATTTACTTTATGAACCATTCGTAAAATGTCTCTACGTACTTGTGTTGTAAGGTTGGTAAGTTGTTGAATATCAGACATAATTATTTATAATTTTATTATTGCAAATTTAGTTATATTTATCTTAAAAAACAATTTTATTTTGTAAAGAAACTTCAATAGAGTATGTTTTTCTATTAAATACTTCTATTCATTAAATTGTTTCCAAATTCTTTTAAAATATTTTTCTTTTCATCAGAAATTTCTAATGTATCCAAAATTTCAAAGGCTTTTAAAGTATAGGCTTCTACTTCTGAACGAAGAAATAAATTACTTTTAGTTGTAATGAATAATTCAGTTACACGATTAATTTTTTCTTTTTCATTTGTATAAGGCTTTGTATATAAGGTAATTAATTCTTCTTTTTGAGAATCAGAACTATTTTCTAAGGCTTTAAGATAAAGAATTGTTTTTTTATTTTGAAGAATATCACCACCTATTTTTTTTCCAAAAGATTTATCACCAAAAGTATCTAAATAATCATCTTGTAATTGATAAGCAATTCCTAAAGCAACCCCAAAATCATATATTTTTTGTTTATTTTCATCTGATGTTTTTGCGATGATAGCTCCCATTTTTAAGGCTGCACCTACTAAAACAGCAGTTTTATAAGTAATCATTTTAATATATTCATCAATAGAAACTTGTTCTTTTTTCTCAAAATCTACATCATATTGTTGTCCTTCACAAACTTCAAGAGCTGTTTTACTAAAAATTTCAGCAAGTTGTTGGAAAATAATAGGATTATAACGCTCAAAATATTGATAAGCAAGGATCAGCATAGCATCTCCTGAAAGAATTCCTGTATTTATATTCCATTTTGTATGAACGGAAGGCATACTACGTCGTAAAGGAGCTTGGTCCATAATGTCATCGTGTACTAATGAAAAATTATGAAAAATTTCCACAGCAAGAGCGGCATAAAGAGCTTTACGATAGTCTTGTCCAAAAATATCAGCGCTAAGCATAGTAAGGATAGGACGTAGGCGTTTTCCTCCGATATTTAGAATATAATCTATTGGTTCATAAAGATTTTTAGGTTCTTTTTTTTGAATATTTTCTTTTAAAAAAGATAAAAATTCATCTTGATAATCATTAATTAGTTGCATTTTTTTATTTTTATTGATGATGATAGGGCTCATTATTTAAAATAGTGAAAGCTCGATATAATTGTTCTATAAAAAATAAACGAACCATTTGATGAGAAAAAGTAAGTTTAGATAAAGAAATTAAATCATTAGCTCTTTTATATACACTTTCAGAAAAGCCATAAGCCCCTCCTATAACAAAAGAAAATTGTTTTATTCCTGTGTTCATTTTTTTTTGTATAAAATCAGAAAAATTAACAGAAGTAAATTCTTTTCCTCGTTCGTCTAATAAAATTAATCCTTCATTAGGTTCTAATTTTTTCAAAATGAGCTCTCCTTCTTTCTGTTTTTGTTGGTCTTGGCTGATATTTTTAGCGTTTTTTATATCAGGAATAATATCAATTGAGAAATTAGTATAAAAACGGAGTCGGTTTTGATAATCTTCAATAAGAGAAATTAAGTTTTTATTATCTGTTTTTCCTATAGCAATAAGTCGAATATTCATTATCTTAAAAATATTAATAAAAATAATCCTTTTTCTCTTCGTAAAGAAAACGTCTAATCATTCGTAATTTATGAGTATATTCCTCACTATCAAGATTGAATATTCCATTTTCATTGATTTTATCTACTCGAACTTTTCCGTGAGCGTGAATAATATAACCATTATCCAAAATAATTCCTGTATGAGTTATTCGTCCAGCATCATTGTTAAAGAAAGCAAGGTCTCCTATTTCTGCATCATTAAGATTTTGTATGAGAGTTCCTACTTTTGCTTGTTCAGAAGCATCTCTGGGTATAGCTACTCCACTTAATTTATAAACCATTTGTGTAAAACCTGAGCAATCTATTCCTAACGGAGTTTTTCCTCCCCAAAGATAAGGAGCGTTAATGTATTGAAAGGCTATTTTTATTAAATTTTTTCGGGAAACCCCTTGTTGTATTTCCCCCTTAAAAATATGTCCTAAGGCAGAGGCATTGCTTACTGTAGCACCAAGGGTAATAGTTTGTATATCATATTCTTTTTCAGATAGTTGTACGTAATCAAAAAGATCAGAAGCGTATCTGGGTAAGTTTGTTTTTATTTCGTAATAAGTAATTTCATCAATAAGTTGTATTTGTTTTTCATTAATCCAACCTTCATAATTATCAAAATCTATTCGTATATAGCACCAGCCATTATCTGTTTTTTTTGTTATGATACAAGTCTCTCCATAAAGCATTTGTGTGATCTGTTCGCTTTTATGCGAGGGTTCTGACCGAACAGAGACAATACTTAAATTACATATTGCAAACATATTTTTTTATCGTCAATTAAGAAAGTACAATATTACGATTTTTTTTTAAAACTGACAAATAAAATAAACTTCAAAAAATAAAAAATAAAGAAAAAAAATGAAACATAAAGAGAAGAAAATCAATGAGTTTATTTTTTTATGAAAAAAAATAATAAAAAAAAGCGGGTAAATATTTGTCAGTTATAAAAAAAGTTGTACCTTTGCACTGCAAATGCGGGAGTAGCTCAGTTGGTAGAGCGTCAGCCTTCCAAGCTGAATGTCGCG
>CALFOY010000072.1 GCA_937919265.1 uncultured Capnocytophaga sp.
AAATCTTATTTCGTGTATATAAATTAAAATACACCCTACGGAAGTCTTATTTCAATGAAATATAATAAACGTAGAGATACAGAAATCTTATTTCGTGTATATAAATTAAAATACACCCTACGGAAGTCTTATTTCAACGAAATAAAACAAACGTAAGGATACATATATTTAAAGTTAATGAAATTAACTTTTATAAAAATAAAATTATTTATATGATACGGAAAAATATTCTATTTTTATATTTTTGCATTTCTCAGGAATGATACATAATACTTTATAAAAATAAAAAAAGCTATTCAGAATAAATTGAATAGCTTTTCATTTTTTATTTACCTTCCATCTCGGCTTCTAACTGAGCATTTTGTTGGCGATATATACCGCCTTCCAATTTGCTTCGGATAGCAGAGAAGGCTTCAAGTGTTTCTTCAATATCTTGCATTGTATGTGAAGCAGTAGGAATCATTCTTAATAAAATCATACCTTTCGGAATCACAGGATAAACCACAATAGATAAGAATATACGGTAGTTTTCACGCAAGTCATTAACCATAGCCATAGCCTCAGGAATGCTTCCTTGTAGGAATACCGGCGTTACGCAAGTATTGGTATCTCCAATATTAAAGCCTCTTGCTTTAAGTCCATTTTGTAAAGCATTTACATTATCCCATAGTTTTTGTTTAAGTTCTGGCATTGTTTGTAACATTTCCAAACGTTTCAAAGCACCTTTTACAAAAATCATAGGTAGAGATTTTGCAAACATTTGTGAACGTAAATTATATTTTAGGTATTCAATAATTTCTTTATCACCTGCAACAAATGCCCCTATACCTGCCATAGACTTAGCAAAAGTAGAGAAATAAACATCTATTTTATCTTGTATGCCTTGCTCTTCACCTGTTCCTGCCCCTGTTTTTCCGAGTGTACCAAATCCGTGGGCATCATCTACTAAAATACGGAAACCATATTTTTCTTTATAAGATAAAATTTCTTTCAGTTTACCTTGTTGTCCTCTCATTCCGAAAACCCCTTCAGTAATTACCAAAATACCGCCACCTGTTGTTTCTGCTACTTTTTTAGCTCTCTCTATATTTTTAACAAAGCTATCTACATCATTATGTTGGTAAGTAAATCTTTTTCCGAAATGAAGCCTAACACCGTCAATAATACAAGCGTGAGAATCAACATCATAAACAATAACATCATTTTTAGAAACAAGCGCATCAATGATAGAAACCATACCTTGATACCCAAAGTTTAATAAATAAGCAGCTTCTTTTTGAACGAATTTAGCCAAACGATTTTCCAATTCTTCGTGGAGAGTAGTATGTCCGCTCATCATACGAGCCCCCATAGGGTAAGCTGCTCCATATTCTTTAGCAGCATCAGCATCTACTTTACGAACTTCAGGATGATTAGCCAATCCTAAATAATCGTTAATACTCCAATTAAGGATTTCTTTACCTTGAAACTTCATTCGAGGACCTAATTCGCCTTCAAGTTTAGGGAATACATAATAACCCTCTGCGTGAGAAGCCCAACGCCCAATGTTTCCTTTATTTGTTTTTATGTGTTCAAATAAATCTTTCATTTTCTTCAATTTATAAATTAGATTGCAAAATTATATATTTTTTAGATAAGTACCTATTTTTTCTGATAGTTTATGATTTTTTATAGAAAGAATTATTTTATTTAATATCCAATTTGTGATTAATAATTCTATCCATATAATCTTGAATGAATGCTTTTAGGTCTTTTATACCTTTTTGTATTTCAGGATTATCTTCTTTGCCTTTGATATTGTTTTTGAGAGCTTCGTCTTCTTTTTTATAAATACCATTAAGCTCACCCTTTTCATCAAGGATATAGATATAATTACCTTGCATTAATCGATAATTATGTCCATCGGTTATATAAGCTTTTGGAGTTTCTTGATTTGCGAAAAGACTACGCCCCCACGAACGAAAAGGCTTATTATACCCCATTAAATCTACCAATGAAGGGTAAATATCAATTTGTTGAGCAATTTCAGAAGATTTTCCTATACCAACCAAATTAGGGTTTGGACTAAAAAATAAAATTGCCGCTCCCATTGCTGTAATAGGTTGTTTGTATAAATCGTAATACGTTTGGTTCGGATGATCATTTACAAAAACAAAAATAGTATCTTCATACCAAGGCTCTTTTTTAGCACTTTCAAAGAATTTTTGTAAAGAATAATCTGTATAACCAATACATTGATGAATTTCTAAGTTACCTTTATCAAATTTTCCTTCATATTTTTTAGGAACTTGAAAAGGATGATGAGAAGAAACCGTAAAAATAGTAGCCATAAAAGGTTCTTTTTTCTTACTTAGTTCTTTATTCATATATTGGAAGAAAGGCTCATCCCAGATTCCCCAAACACCATCATAGTCTTCATCATTATTATATTCTGTTTTTCCATAATAATGATTAAACCCTAAAATATTTGAAAAACCTAAAAAACCCATAGAACCATTAGGTGCAGAATGAAAAAACGAAGTATCATACCCCATTTCTTTAGCTATAGAAACTAATGATTGTGTAGGTTGTTTGGCGTAAGGAGATGAAGTATAAGCTACTTTCACCGTTGGGATACCTGCTAATACAGAAGACATTCCGTGAATGGACTGCCAACCATTACAATACGCATTATCAAATATATAAGAATGTTTAGAAAGAGTATCCAAAAATGGAGTATATGATTTATAATTAGGAATATTTCTGTTTGTATTTAAACAACCCCAATATTCTCTGCCAAAACTTTCCAATATAAAAACAACGATGTTAGGTTTTTTATCAACTTGTCTATGATATTGTTTTATAGGTTTTAAACTTTGTTCAATATATTGATTATCAACAAAATGAAATTCTTTGAAACCTTTATTCTTCCCGATGGTACGAATAAGAGAAAAAGGAGTATTCAAAATAACATCTGACTGCCCTGCTATATTCGTATATCTACTTGCATCAACAATATTTATAGGGCGAGAAGAGTGTGCCAAACTTCCTCCACGCACACCTGCCAAAGTAAATACTGCTACAACAGCAAAAAATAAAACAGAAAATATGTAATAAGGTACAACAGAAATTTGTTTTTCCTTTACTTTTACTTTTTTATAAAGAAATATCCAAAGAAAAACTATTCCTAAAAAAAGTAATATTGCATACCAATACATTCCTAAAAATGTAAAAAGTAAAGTCATTTTATTCTGTTCATTCTCTATTACTGCAAATGATGCCGTTGTAAGACGAGTTTTGCTAAAAGGATAATAAAGAATATCTATAAAATTTGTAGCATAAGCTATTATATTGAAAATAAAATAGATATAAAATAATACCTTTTGGTAGATAGGCGTCGTATTTATCCTAAAAGGAAGAATACTCAATAATATAAAAAGTAAATTAACATATAAAATCGCTACTGTATCAAACTGTATTCCATAGAATGACAACTTTAAAAACAGACTGAAACTAGCTGGCTCTCCTAAAAATGATGTGTTAAAAGCAAAAAATATCCCTCGTACAATAGTATAAAACAAATAAACTAAAAAAATACGATATAGAAAAACTAAATATTCGTTTGTACGTATATTTTTCATCATAAATTTACATTTAAAATATAAAAAAACTCATTTTAGTTTTATTTCTATAACAAACTATTGAAATATTCTGTAACATTATGATAAATACGCTCCTGAATATTAGAAATATCTGCTTTTATAAACTCTTTTCCTAATAAATGCTCATAAAGCTCTATATATCTATCAGAAACTGAAGTTATATATTCTGGTGTCATTTCAGGAATTTGTTGTCCTGCTTTACCTTGAAATCCTTTTGATATGAGCCATTGACGCACAAATTCTTTTGAAAGTTGTTTTTGCTCCTCCCCTTTTTCTTGTCTTTCTGCATAACCATCAGCATAAAAATACCGAGAAGAATCTGGAGTATGCACTTCATCTATGAGAATAATTTCTCCATCTTTTGTTTTTCCGAATTCATATTTTGTATCAACTAAAATAAGCCCTCTTTCTTTTGCTATTTGGGTTCCTCTTTCGAAAAGTGCATATGTATATTTTTCCAAAATAGCATAATCTTCCTTACTAACAATATTTCTTTTAAGGATTTCTTCTTTAGAAATATCTTCATCGTGCGCACCATTATCAGCCTTAGATGTAGGTGTTATGATAGGATTAGGTAAAGGGTCATTCTCTCTTAACCCTTCTGGAAGAGGTACGCCACAAAGCTCTCTTTTACCTGCTTTATATTCTCGTGCTGCGTGTCCTGCCAAATACCCTCTAATAACCATCTCTACCTTAAAAGGCTCACAACGAATTCCTACAGATACATTGGGGTCAGGAGTAGCTATTAACCAATTAGGAACAATATCTTGTGTTTTTTGTAGAAACTCACTTGCTATTTGGTTTAATATCTGCCCTTTATAAGGTATTCCTTTTGGCAAAACGACATCAAATGCTGAAAGCCTATCAGTAGCTATCATCACTAATAATTCATTTTCAATAGTGTAAACATCTCTTACTTTTCCTTTATAAACAGAATTTTGATTAGGAAAAGAAAAATCAGAAGAAATAATTGTATTCATTTTCTATTATTTTTTAAGAGGCAAAGATACTGATTTTTACTGATAAATAATTAAGAAATAAAAAGTATTTTTGTTAAAAAAATCAAAAATATATTATTATTTAGAATTAATCTATACCTTTGCCTCATTAAAATAATCCTTCTATGAGATTTTATATTTTTATTATAATATTTTATTCTTCAATTAGTTACTGTCAAAATATCATAAAAGGGAAAGTAATAGATGAGGATAAAAGACCTGTTTTTGGAGTAAATGTTTTTATCCAAGGAACAATTGATGGTACCAGCACAGATGAAAATGGTATTTTTTCTTTTAAAACAAAATACAGCGGAAATGTTCTCTTATTATTCAAACATATTACAATGAATGATGTGGAACTACCTATTCATATCCCTCTGAAAACAAATGAGTTAATTGTAAAAATGTATGAAAAAGAAGCTGAATTAGAAGAAGTTATCCTCACGGGAGGAAGTTTTGGTTTAAGTGATAAAAAACAAGCTACCGTATTGAACACTATGGATGTCGAAACCACTGCGGGTACAGATGGAGATATAACAGGTGCTTTGCTAACTCTACCAGGAGCTCAACAAGTTGGAGAAAGCGGACAACTATTCGTTCGAGGCGGAAGTGGGAATGAAACTAAAATAACTATTGATGGGCTGGACATTCCTAATCCTTATTTTTCTAGTATTCCCGATGTTGCTCAACGAAATCGATTTTCGCCTCATTTATTCAAAGGAATTATCTTTAACACAGGTGGCTATTCTTCTCAATATGGAGGAGCATTATCTTCTGTCCTTTCATTAGAAACCAAAGACCTCCCAAATAAATCTTCTACGGTAATAGCACTTATTCCTTATGGAGGGCAAGTAGGTTATGATTTTTTAAATAAAAAAGAAACTTTTTCAATCGGGTTTGATGTCGGTTATTCGAATTTTAAACCATATTATCAACTTTTTTCTCAAAATATTGACTGGATAAAAGCTCCTGAAAGTGTGATGTTTACAGGAAATTTAAGACAAATTTTCAAAAATAATGGAATATTAAAATGGTATGGATACGGAAATATATTACAACAATCTGTACAACAAATTAATACTGAACAAAAAGGGCTGAAATATCCTTATATTTCAAAAAACAGTAATGCCATTTCCCTCATTACTTATAATCAAGATATTAATGAGAAATGGAATTACTATTTAGGTTATGGATTTAATTATAATAAAGATAATATTCAATACTATTTATCTGATAATGAAACTATTAGTTATCAAAATCAATTTCGTTTCTCTACTTTTGGAAAAATCAATTTATGGCTAAACCTAAATGCCTGAACAGAAG
>CALFOY010000073.1 GCA_937919265.1 uncultured Capnocytophaga sp.
GTCGCAAAAAAAGTGTATTTTTGCGACAAAATAATAGCTTATATCGTATGGAAAGTACTGATGATAAAATACTTAGGAAGCTATCAAAATGCGGGAGGGGTATATTGAGAAATGGCTTTGAGAAACTATTAAAGAAAGTATGATAACCAATGAGATTATATACAGAAATATAATTTTGGAATGGGGAAAAGCTACCAACTATGTGGAAGCATTTCAAGATGTCTTTGCTTTTGATAGCGAACAACAATTATGCTATCTAAAAATACAGTTATTGCATAATGTAGGTTCTTTATCTCTTCCCATACCACCTTTCTATACTGAAATAGATGAGAATCTACCCATTTCTAAGATAAAAAGAGGAGATTTTAGTTTTGAAGGAAAGGAGATTGACAATATTCGTCAGTATTTATGTGATGATATGCTTATTTTTAGCTATACCACACAAAGTACAATATTTAATCTGGATGTTAAAAAAGTAACTGATAATTTGTTCTTTCTATTAGACAAAGAAAATACATTAAAATACATTGTAGTTACAAAGATATCAACCTTCCCTTTTAGAGATTATTATTTATATGAAAAAGTACTTAGAGAAATCTATTTTCTTGCTTACACTTATGAACTTGATGACGGAGTACAACTGAGAAGCCTGCTCCAAATGATACAGAGTGAGGAGCGCTATAAAGAGATTTTCAAAAGTGAATTAGATGATTTAATAGACGAAGTAGAAGATTTTTTTAAATAAACAAAATGTCCCCTGAACTACAACCGTTAGGCGAAGCTATTTTTGAGGCTACTCAAAAAGCATTTTTAAAACTCTTTGAAAACGGAGAGCATTATTACTATTGTGTGCTACTCACTACGGGTGAGGCTCTTCCACCTTGTATTGCAGCGTGGTCGGTGGAAGCTTTAGAGCGATTGGTAAATGAGAGATCTATCCCCGAAGAGGAAATACCATACTACAAATACTCATTTGCCGATAGCCCTTATTACGCTTTTGGTTATGAGGAATATTTTCGGCAGGTAAAGCAATTATTTGAGGAGCGTGATTCTCTTATGGATTACAACAATGAAGAGCAATGGAATAAGGAATACAACTTACGACTTGCTGCTATGGTATATGCGATGAAAAAGCTGGACGAGACGGGTATTTTTGCCCTCAACCAAGTACGAGAACAAGTGTATATAAATGTAGAACTGATGCCCCCTGATGATACCGATATAGAAAGAGCGTTATACTTTAATAAGGCTGAAAATATAGAGGAATGGCTTGGTATTTTTGGCTGATATTTCTTTTTTATAACATTTTAAAACTTTTGCCCATATAAGCTAATTATAAATAGATTTATGTCTTTACAACAGCACTTTGCTAAATACATTTCGGAGGAAACCGAACAAATAGAAACCCTTTGCATCGTGAAACAAACATTGTAAAAGTATAGCAGTTTTTATATTAATACTCAGCGTAATTCTCTTAAGTGTACTCTTTCGCAAACGCGAAGAGCATTGGCTCTCTTTTGGCAAAGACTACATCTTGCGAAAATTCGAGCAAGGCGGGCGTACCTTTATCTACGAAGAAGCTTCTTTTGGGGCTTCACAAGAAACGGTATATTATACCTATCAATTGGTATATGAACTCACTAATAAAGGTTTGCTAGAGAGCAAATACGATTTATACGATTTTTCTTATAACATCTTCTGTTATGAAGAAACAGCCCAGCCCTAAGGATATTTCGCTATGACACTTATATATACCTTATCCACAGTACAGAGCCTATGAGTATTGAAGAGTTTGAAAGCATAAACCCGATAATAAGCCGTTAGTAATAGGAAGTGTTACTCTTCTTATAATTACTTAGGCCTCCCACACTTCCCATTTTTCTTCCTCTAAGTTCAATTGTCGGTGGAAATTGCGTATTTGCTCCTCATCAATACGTGGGTTCTTATTCAGTT
>CALFOY010000074.1 GCA_937919265.1 uncultured Capnocytophaga sp.
ACTGCCCTCCAAAGACTTCTCTTACTACAATTTTACCGAGGTAACGTTCTAAAGGCAAGTAGATATCCTCAGCATCTGTACAGATGAACTCTAAATAAGGCATTTTTAGCAAAGGAGAGGCGTCTTTTATAGGGTTAAAACATATCTTTAAGTTCCGGAGGGTCTCCATACCTACCAAATCGCTAAGGTCTTCTATTTTGTTTTGCTCTAAGTTCAATTCCTCCAAGGATAGATGCTTCAAAGGGGAAAGGTCTTTTACCTCATTGTGATACAAATATAAGGTGGTGACCTTCTTAAGGGCTTTCAATGGAGATAAATCGCTGATTTGGTTCCTATCTAACTGCAAATATTCAAGATTGGGCAACCACGCCAAGGGGGATATATCGGTGATTTGATTTCTATCCAACCAAAGTTCAGTAAGGTTTTGTAATTTAGCGATTCCTATTAAAGAAGTGAGCTTATTGCACGATAATCTTAATTCTTTTAGCTTGGAAAGTTCGCAAAAAGGAGTTATATCACTCACGCCACTGTCATAAACCTCTACTTTTTTCAGTTTTTTATACTTAGCGAGAGGCGTATAATCCGTTGCCTTGACATTCAAATAGAGTTTTTGTAGCTTTTCCAAGGGAGGCAAGGCTTCCAAGTGAGTTATATTGTCTGATAGCAACTGTAATTCCTTTATATTGGGGAACATTTGCAAGTCGGCTAAGTCCTCCGAGTGCAACTCATCGTTATGAATGAGCATTTTGGTAATCAAAGACGCTCCTTCTTCTTTGACCAACACCCTCCTGCCCTCTTTTACAAGAAGGTCTTCGTGTTTCTTTTTCAGATATTGCTTTACTTTCTGCTCTATAAGCTTGCTCTTAAAGGTAATGTAACTCATTTTAATCAGTAACTAATATTTTTTCTAATTCCTTTTTCTTTAATAGATACGTTTTGAGGTCTATATTACCCTCTGTTTTTTGGTCAAAAAGATCTTCTAAAGGTGATTGAGTATATGGTATACCTGTTAGCTCTTCTCTTATCCATTGTATCCCTTTGAGAAAGCTTTTAGCCAATGTATCGGCTACCCCAAAGTTTATTTCTTCAGCATCTTGAGTAAGATGTAACACTTTATAATGCTTAAGATCTTCTACCTTTTTGAATACATCTTCTAGTATATTCTCAGAGAAGCTTGGCTTTATGGTTTTCCATTTTTCTAGGAAAGCACTCTTCATAGAGGCTTCCTCTACTCTTCTAAATTTGACATACTCTCTGCCTGCTTCACTGAAAAGAGAAACAAGCGCTCTTTTAAGTTCAAAGTCTTGATATATATCTTTTGAAAAAGTTGTATGCAAAATTATTTCAAGCATTTGCATTCCTCCTTGTCGGTACTGGGACTTATATTTGTTTATACTATTGAAAACTGTTGGCAGACTTCCCTTATGAACATACTTAAATATTTGATTGAGGTGTTCTAAGGTATCACAATAATTTATTTTTTGATGTATAACGAGTATATTTTGTAACAAATACGCCTCTTGCTCAGCTGTCCATTGCTTTTCTAAAGCATTTTTCTCAATAAGTTTAAGCAATAACTCCACCAATGTGCCATTTTCACCTATCACAGGGCTTTCTTTTAGATAATCACTGATAGATAACATCTGTGTTACACTAATAGGTGTTTCTTGCTTCTTAAGATACATACTCCCCAAATACATATTATAACCAATATAGTGACCTTTTAGGTAATCTGTATTCATAATATTGTCATAGAATAAGACTTTGGCAAGAATATAGATATCAGCAACTGGTGAAAAGGACGGTAAAGTATCAAACATCTCTTTCAGAGTATCATAAGGAGGAAGTACTCTATTCTTTTCTTTCATCTGTTCATCAAAAACCTTACATTTTTGGTGAGTCTTCAGTAAGAAATCAAAACTTTTATCTATTTCTATACGCTCCTCAGTCCCTAATTTTAATGCTTCTGCCAACAAATGAGATTTTTCTATTTCCAATGTGCTAAACTTCTCATAATTATCTCTTTTTAGAAGACGTTCTAAGAAATCGAATGGTTCATATTCTTCATTTAGCTGATATTTTTCTTTGATTTCCTCATACCAAGAGTACTCTTCCTTTATAGAATAACCGCTATCGGAAGAAGTACGATTTTGCCAAAGCTTATCTCCTTTGGCTATCTCCATAGCAAGGTCATAAGTAAGCTCGTGCATAGTATATCCTAATTCATCTTCTGTCTCAGGAGGTTCGTTCCAGCGAGTCTGAGCCAATCTTTCTGTCGCTTGCTCCCAAGTAAAGCCAGCATAATGTACCATATAGTGCTTGAGCCATTCGTAAAAGGAGTAATGGTTGAAGATCCAGTAATGTCGATTGTAACTATCTTCAAACACTATTCCATCACACAAGCCATTTTCGTGAGGTTCCGTTCCTATTTGCGCTAATCGTTTTTGTAAGGCATTCATTTAGTTGCTTTTTCTAAAAGTGATTCCATAAAACTTGTTATTCCAGAATAATTCTGTTTTCTTTTCAACCACTGACGTTGGGATACATTGTTCTATGGCGTTCAAATCAACCGTTTTGCCTTCAAAATAGGATTTAGAAAAGACGCTTTTTTTGTATTGGGTCTCCACAAAGTCGGCAGTCTCATCAGCGATAAGCAACTTGCTTCCTGGTTTGGCAACTCGGAGCATTTCGCTCATAGCAAGAGCTTTATCGTTGAAAAAATTGATACCTCCGTTGTGAAAAACAATATCAAACATATTATCAGCAAAAGGTAACTCTTCAGCGGGACATTGCACAAGGGTAAGGTTTGTTTTCTTTTGCCACTGTTTCTTACATCTTTTGAGCATTCCCATAGAAATATCAGCTCCTACAAGGTCTATTGTTTTCAGATCAATCCCTTGCGGTAGATAACGCAAGTCTGCCCCTGTACCTATGGAAACATAAAGTACCGAAATAGCATTCTTCCATTCCAAGCGGCTCATCAATTCCGTACGCAGGCGGTCAATGCCATTTCCATACTTGAGTTTTCCTATCCATTTTTCTCCAAAATCATAAAAGAAAGACATCCAATCATACATTTTCATATATTTTTGATTATCTCCACTGACAAAATGGTCATTCATACAGCAAAAAATACCATCTTCTATTTTTATATCAGCTTTTAATATTTGGGATATATCCTTCATTGTATTTATATTTTTAAATTATCTTTTCTTAATCAAAATATCTCCTTCACAAAGCCAAAGAGGTTCATTTTCTATCTTTAACTCCTCCCACCATTGTTTTTCTTCTGTTTCAGCATCATCTACAATACGAAAATTAGCAAAATCTGCACCAGGCGGAGGCAATACAACAATATGCTCTATCTCTTTAGGTTCCAAATGATAAGTATCCGAAAGTTTTTTGAGAAACAATAATTGCTCTAACTCCTTTTTATAGCTTACAAGTGCTTGTTTCTCCTCTTGCAAAAGAGAAACTTCTTTAAGCTGATGAATTGTTTTCTGAAGTTCATCTTCTATAAGTTGTTTTGCTGTTTTCATTCTTTAGTAAGTTCATCAACCATTGTAATAAGTTTGCTCAAAGTAT
>CALFOY010000075.1 GCA_937919265.1 uncultured Capnocytophaga sp.
GGCAGCGTCAGATGTGTATAAGAGACAGAGATAAAAATGAAAATGAGTATCCTAATATAAAAATAGGTACCGAAGAGACTTCAATTTCTGAAATTTCTATAAATAAACTTACTCAAAGAGATATTTTACTATCTGGTGGAAATCAGAAATTTAGTGTTAATATTGAAAATTCGAAATTTGCCCAAGCAAGCATCAGCCAAGATACACTAAAAATAAAAGCTCTATGGGAAGGTGAAACCTTTGCTACTATACATTCTCACGATAAAAAAGCTCAGTTGAGAATTAAAGTTATTCCTTCAGAACTTAGTATTAGCCAAGATTTTGTAAGATTATTCCCGAAAGATGAAACTAAAACTATCAGTGTTAGTGGAGGTGGAGATATTGTTAATATGCAACTGGAAGACCCGCAAAATGCTGTTGTTGCTAAATGGAATGGAACAAATGGTATTCTTGAATTAAGAGCTATTCACGATGGAGATGCTATTATTACTTTTTCTTCTGATAATGTAGTATCCAAAACTTTAAAAGTAAGTGTAAGAAGCGAAGGTACTATAAACGAAATAGGTATTTATGCTACCACAAACCGAAGTATTTATTCTATTTTAACTCCTAAAATGATTGTAAAACGCAAAGGACAAGGTATATGGCTTTCCACAACTACCAATCCTTACGGAACATACTTCGGATTATACAGAAAAGTAGCCGCAAAAATTATTCTAACAGAAAATAATCTTCAAAAAGATAATTATACAGATGTAAAATTGTCTTTTTACCCAAATTCTACTGAACTTTCAGGAATAAAAGAAGGCATACATAAAGTTTTTGTTGAAGAGGTAGGAACTTCTACAATAACTTTACGTGGTGAAGGTTTTCGATTAATATTACCAAAAGAAAATTAATTTATTGCATAATATTTTTAACCACATACTTATGAATCCTTTACAAAAACAATTAGACAAAATACCTGAAACTATGCTCATTACACTTTGGGCTAAGGCAGAAGAAACAAAACAAAAAAAGCCTTTATTGAGAGATGAAACGGCATTAGGTATTTTAAGCCAAATAAATTATGATTTCTCAAAATTTAAAAAATCCAAATTCACACAAGCAGGAGTTTGTATTCGTGCTAATTTAATTGATAAAGAAGCTAAAAAATTTATAGAAAATAACCCAGATGCTGTGGTAATACAATTAGGCTCAGGACTGGATGCCCGTTACGAACGTTTAGGGTCACCAAATATAACTCATTGGTATGACTTAGATTTACCTGAAAGTATTGCTTTAAGAAAACAATTTTTCAGAGAAAGCCCTCATCGTTCCTTTTTGGCTATTTCAATGTTTGATTATAGTTGGATAGATAAGGTATTATCTCATAACAAACCTGTTCTTATTATTGTAGAAGGCGTTTTTATGTATTTTGAAAGAACAGCTATTAAAGATTTTTTCAATGAAATATGTATTCGTTTCCAAGAAACAACTATCATTTTTGATATGCTTGCTTTTGCTTTAGTTGGAAATGCTAAAAAACACGATTCATTAGGAGAAATGCCTGATGAACAACGACCAGAGTTTAAATGGAGTGAAAAATATGCAGAAGAAATGGAAAAATGGAATTCTAAAATTCATTTAGAAAATGAAATTTTTATGAGTGACCATAACCAAAAACGATATCCTTTCATATTCCGAATGCTTTATAAAATTCCTTATTTTTATAGAGCTTTCAATCAAAGAATTATTAGAATTAAAATTAAATAATTTTTTATATTATATTTTCTTAGAAACAAATTTAATCAAAGTAATAATGAAATTACGTTTTTTTTGTGGGCTAATGACAGCCTTAATCATCTCAACGACAAGTTGTAAAAAAGATGAAGACACTACTACAACCCAAGTTCCACAAGCAAAGGAACTAAAATTAGAAAGTTCTACCGCACAACTTTCTATAAATGGTAAAACTTCTATTAAAATCACAGATGGAAATGGTGGATATACAGCCAAATCTTCTGATGAAAAAATTGTAAAAGCATCTATAAATAATGATGTTATTTCCATTGAAGCTATTAAAGATGGCTCTACAACTGTTATCGTTTCTGATGCTAAAAGTAAAACAGCAACTATCACTGTTAATGTTTGGAAATCTATTGCATTAGATAAAAAAGAGGTAACTTTGAAAAAAGGTGAAAAAAGCACCATTACCATTCAAGCTGGTGAAGGTCAATATACCATAGCATCACAAGATGCTAATATTGCTTCTGCTTCTATTTCTAATAATACTATTACTATTGAGGCTATCGAAAAAGGTGAAACTACAATCACTGTTACGGATTCAAAATCTTCTCAAACAGAAACTATTAAAGTAGTTGTAGAATTAGGTTTTCATTTAGAAAAAGAAAATATTACTTTAAAAGTAGGTGAAACCCAAACAATTGCTGTAAAAAATGGTTCTGAACAATATCTTGCAAAATCTAATGATGAAAATATTGCTTTGGCAGATTGGCAAGCAGGCGTACAAGTTATTGGAGCAACAGTAGGTACTACCAAAGTTATTGTTACAGATAATAAAACTAAGGAAAAACTTACTCTGAATGTTACTGTTGAAGCTTCTAACCTTACTTTAAGTACAAATACTCTTAATATTGATAAAAATGGTGGAGGAACTTTTCAAATTACTCACGGAAGTGGCTTTTATACTGTAAAATCTAATAATACAACTATTGTTGAAGCTGAAATAAAAAAAGACCCAACTAACTACTATTATAGAGTTATTGTTACAGATAAAAAAGTAGGTAACACTACCCTTACTATTACAGATACAAAAACTAATAAAACAGCTACTGTAAATGTTATTGTTGTAGGAACTCCTCTCGCTCTTAGTAAAGAAAGCATAATCTTAGAAAAAGATGCTTCTGAGCATGTTACTATTTTTGGAAATAATGATTATTCTGTTAAATCTAATGATAACAACATCGCCTCTGCTACATTAGAAGGAAACAAGGTAAAAATCACAGCCATAGGAGCAGGTAATACTACTATTACTGTAACAGATAATGGTAACTCTCCTGCACAAACCAAAACAATTAATGTAACTGTAAATGCTGCCATAACAGGAGATAATAACTTTGTTATTGATGCAGAAGGAACACTTACTGAGGTAAAAAATATTACTCCTGAATTAGTTATTCCTACAAATGTTAAAAAAATTGCAGGAACAGTATTTTCTGGTAACAAAACTATTGAAAAAATTACAATGGAATCCGTAGTAGAAATTGAAGCTAGTGCTTTTAGTAGTTCTACTATCAGAGAAATAATTATTGGAAATAAAATAACTACTATAGGGAATGGTGCATTCCGCACTTGTACTAAATTAGAAAGGATTACCCTAAAAACTTCTACTCCTCCAACTCTTGGTAGTGGTGTGTTTCGAACTTCTAATTCCAATAAAATCCTCTTTGTTCCGAAAGAAGCTATAAATGCTTACAAAAATAATAATAATTGGAGCAGTGTATTTAAAAATAATATCAAAGAAATTAAATAAATCACATTTTACCATAAAATAAAAACTAACACAAATGAGTGCAAATATGATTTGCCATTTGCACTCATTTTTTTAATATATGAGGCTATATAAGAAAATACTACAATACTTCATAAAAATTCTTATTTTAACAAAGATTTCTACAAAAAAAATATTAAATTTAAAATAAAATAACTATCTTTGCACTATAGTTTTTGGAAACAAATTTAATTAAATCAAATATGAAATCACATTTATTTTATGGGCTAATGACAGCCTTAATCATCTCAACAACAAGTTGTAAAAAAGATGAAGATGTTCCTACAACACAAGTTCCAGAAAAAAAGGAACAGATAAAGGAACTAAAATTAGAAAGTTCTACTGTACAACTTTCTATAAATGGTAAAGCTTCTATTAAAATCACTGATGGAAATGGTGGGTATACAGCCAAATCTTCTGATGAAAAAACAGTAAAGGCATCTGTAAATAATGATGTTATTTCCATTGAAGCTATTAAAGAAGGCTCTACTACTGTTATCGTTTCTGATGCTAAAAGTAAAACAGCAACTATTACTGTTAATGTTTGGAAATCTATTACCTTAGATAAAAAAGAGGTAACTTTGAAGAAAGGTGAAAGAAGCACTGTTACTATTCAAGCTGGAGAAGGTCAATATACCGCAACATCACAAGATGCTAACATTGCTTCTGCTACTATTTCTAATAGTATCATCACTATTGAAGCTATTAAAAAAGGTGAAACTACAATCACTGTTACAGATTCAAAATCTTCTCAAACGGAAACTATTAAAGTGATTGTCGTAGGAACTCCTCTTACTCTTAGTAAAGAAAGTGTAACCTTGAAAAAAGAAGCTTCAGAATATGTTAATATTACTTCAGGAAATAACAACTATTCTGTTAATTCTAATAATAATGGCATCGCTACTGCGACATTAGAAGGAAACAAAGTAAAAATAACAGCTGTAGAAGCAGGTGAAACTACTATTACTGTAACTGATAATGGCGAATCTCCTGCACAAACTAAAATAATTGCTGTAACTGTAAATGGAAATGAATCTAAAATAATAGATAATAACTTTGTAATTGATGCAGAAGGAACACTTACTGAAGTAAAAAATATTACTCCTGAATTAGTTATTCCTGCAGGAATCAAAAAAATAGGAGGAGCATTATTTAGAGGTAATAAAGTTATCAAAAAAATAACTATGGAATCTATAGTAGAGATTGAAGGAGCAGCTTTCCTTAATACAAGTATTGAAGAAGTTATTATAGGTGACAAAATAAAAAATATAGGAGCTACTTCTTTTGGTTATTGTAGAAAATTAACTAAATTTGTTATAAAAGCTTCTACACCACCAACTACAGATCCTTCTTCTTTCTTTTTTTCTAATGGAAGTAAAAATCTTATTGTTCCAGCAGGTACAAAAGATAAATATAGCAATACAGGAATTTGGAAAGCTAACTTTAAAAACATCCAAGAAATTCAATAATTCATTTTAATAAAAATAAAAACTAACATAAATGAGTGCAAATAGCAAATTATATTTGCACTCATTTTTTTAATATATGAGGCTATAAATATAACGTTACTCTTACTCTAACCTAACTAAAATCTATACAATGAAAAATAATAACCCAAAATGTAGCTCTTCTCTATAAAAAAACTACAAATTGGGATATATAACAATCTTTAAGTAGTAACAAAAGTAAAAAATGTAGCCAAAAACTATTTAAACTATATATTTTTTATGTCGCTGACCAAATTATTAATAGGATTATGCTTTTTCTTTTCTCTAAATATACTTGCACAAGAGAAAGAAGAGAAAAAAAAAGACAGTATTCGACAATTGAATGAAGTTGTAGTTTCTGTAAAACAAATTTTAGGAAGTAAATTTCAGGCTCGTAACAGAACAGGCTCGGCTTACTATATTTCTCCACAAGAGATAGCTAAACTCGGTTATACTGATATTAATAGAATGCTCAAAGCTGTTCCAGGAGTAAATGTCTATGAAGAAGATGGATATGGATTACGCCCTAACATTAGCCTTCGAGGTACCAAAGCCGAACGAAGTGAAAAACTAACAATTATGGAAGATGGCATACTTGCCTCTCCTGCCCCCTACTCTGCTCCTGCTGCATACTACTTTCCAAATGCTGCACGTATGTATGCTGTTGAAGTTCTTAAAGGAAGTAGCCAAGTACAATATGGTCCTTTTACTACTGGAGGAGCTATTAATATGGTTTCTACGCCTATTCCTTCCCGTTTTGGTGGTAAAATAAACTCTTCTTTTGGTACAGATAATACTTTTAAAGCACTTGCTAATATTGGTGATACTAAAAAACATTTTGGTTATATGGTTGAATATCTTCGATATCAATCTGATGGTTTTAAACACTTTAAAAATGGAGATAAAGCAGGCTTTAACAGAAATGACTTCATAGCTAAATTCCTCCTAAAAACAGATAAAGAAGAAGGTACAAACCACTCTTTAGAGCTTAAATTCGGTTATGCTGATGAACACTCAGATGAAACCTATGTTGGGCTATCTGAATTTGATTTTAAAAACACTCCTTATCTTCGTTATGCTGGCTCTAAAAAAGATAATATGAGCACCAAACACCAACAGTGGGTAGCTACTTATTTGCTCAATGTATCTCCTCGCTTTCAAGTTACTACCAATGTATATTATAACAAGTTTCATCGTAATTGGTATAAACTCAATGATGTAAAAGCAGGCATTACAGATGCGGAAAAACGTTCTGTAGGTGATATCCTCAAAGACCCTGAAACCAATCACTTATATTTCGACATTCTTACAGGCAAAACTGACTATAATGGAGCTGGGCTTATATTACGTGCCAATAACCGTGACTATGATGCCAGTGGTATTCAAACTAAAATTAACTATAAATTCACCTCTGGCAACCTATATTTTGATACAGAAGCTGGTATAAGATACCACATTGATGATGAAGACCGCTTTCAGTGGGACGATGCTTATAGTATCCAAAATAAACAAATGTCATTATTCTTAGAGGGCATACACGGGGCGCAAGCCAATAAAATTACTTCGGCAGATGCCTTAGCTTCTTATTTACTTGGTAAAATAACTTATCAAAAATGGACTATTTCCGCTGGACTTCGGTATGAAGATATTCATTTACATAAAAAAGATTATACAAGCGCAGATATAAGACGTTCTGGAAGAGTACGTCAAGAAGCTGATAACTACGTAAAAGTACTTATTCCTAGTATTGGAGCGCATTATAAAATTACCCCAGATTGGTCTGTTTTCACTGGCGCACACAGAGGGTTCTCGCCTCCTAGTGTTGATTTGGACTCTCGTACAGGTAAAAGTATTGAACAAAATCCTGAAAGTAGTATCAATATAGAATTAGGTTCTCGTCTTTCAATGGGAGAACTAACTGCTGAGCTTATAGGCTTTTATAATAATTATAGTAATATGCTTGGTAGTAACTTGGCGGCATCTGGCGGAACAGGAGACCTTAACCAATTTGACATCGGGAAGGCTATCGTAAAAGGTGCTGAGTTACTCATTCACTACCAACCTATACCCGAAGAATGGAACTTCAAAACTCCATTACAATTAGCATATACTTACACTGATACTGAAATGCAAAACACCTTCCACGAGGACTCTTGGGGGTATGTTCATAAAGGTGATCAAATACCTTACATTAATAAACATAGCTTAAATATCGGGATTGGGTTTGAATATAAACGCTTTGAAGCCAATATAGGTATTCGTTACAATGGGGATATGCGCACAACACCAGGGCAAGGTATCATAGCTGAACGGGAGAAAGTACCCTCTCACCTTATCATAGATGCATCTGCGAAATTTAAAGCCTATAAAAACCTTACTTTAAACGCAAACTGCATCAACTTGACTAATAAAAAATATTTAGTTTCAAGACACCCTTCAGGGTTAAGAGCTGGGCACCCATTTGGTATTTTTATAGGCGCAAACTATCTATTCTAGTCTTATTTTTGATAATACAACCTAAAAAACCTTATCAAATTATATTAATTAATACCATAAGATTAGATTATATGAAGTAAAGCTACCTTCATAACTATCATAAAGGATACTTTAAGGAGGCAAAGTTACCTTCATAACTATCATAAAGGGTACTTTGAGAGGGTAAAGTTACCTTCACAACTATCATAAAGGGTACTCTAAGGGGGTAAAGTTACCTTCACAACTATCATAAAGAGTATTTTGAGGGGGTAAAGCTACCTTCACAACTATCATAAAGGGTACTTTACTTATTAATTTTTTATGATAGAATATTTTTTAATATTACTTTAATGTAAAAAAACATTTTTTATTTGTAATAAAATAGTAATCTTGAACCACAAAAAGTATATTTATAACTTATAAAAAAACACATACGAATGAAAATAAGAGCAATACTAAGTCTTTTGATAATAGCTTTATCAGGAATTGGCTGTCAGAGATATTTAGATAAAGACCCCGATTCGTCTTTAAATGTACCTATTGATTCGGAAGAAAAGATAGCAGAACTCATCACAGGTGCTTACCCGCAAGCTAGTTACTTCCCTTTCCTTGAAGCTCGTACCGATAATGTTATGGAAAGAGACAACGGGATACACTCGCAGCTCAATGAGGCTATGTTTTTCTGGGAAGACTATGACCAAGAAGATTTGGATACTCCTCTAAACTACTGGAATTCTTGCTATTCGGGAATAGCACAAGTGAATAAAGCATTAGAGCTTTTGGCATCATATCCTAAAACCAACCGTATAAAAGCACTATATGGAGAGGCTTTCCTTTTGCGTGCTTATCTTCATTTTATGTTAGTCAATATATGGGCAGAGCCTTATGCAGGCGAACGTTCTAAGCAAGATATGGGTATTCCTTACCTAACAAAGCCTGAGAAAAATGCTTTGGTAGATTATAAGAGAGGTACTGTGGCTCAGGTATATGACCAAATAGAGGAAGACCTGAAATTAGGTATTTCTTTAGTAGAAGATAAATACTATCAAAAGCCTAAATTTCATTTCAATAAAAAAGCTGCCTATGCCTTTGCTTCTCGTTTTTATTTGATGAAAGCTGAATGGGACTTAGTTATCGCTTATTCTGATTATGTTTTAGGCTCAGACCCGAAGCAAAAGTTAAGAAACTGGGCTAGTTATGAGCAAGAATATACCTTCAATCGTAAGAACCTATTTCGTACTTATACCAGTACAGAACAAGAGGCTAATTTGTTACTAACTACAACAGAGTCTCGTATAGCTCGTAACCTACCAACAGAGAAATTTGGAGTTACAACCAATACGATGAATACTATCTTCAATAGTCGTGGTATTGAATCTTGTGACGCTGGTAGTAAGTTACGTTTAGGTATGTCTTACCTCTTCTCCTCATCAAACTCACCTATAAATAATGGTATGTATATAGCAAAGTTTGATGAACTTGCCCTCTTCGGTAATACAAGTACTTCTCCGAAAGACTTATATGTTACAAATGTACTTTTTTCTACCGATGAAGTATTCTTAAACCGATTGGAAGCCTATGCAATGAAGAAACAATATGACTTGGCTGTCAATAATATAAAAGAGTTTATGATAGGTAAATATGGCAGAACTACTGTTCCTCCTTGTGAGAATGATACTTACACAGCTATCAATAATACGCACTATGATACTTATTCCCCATTTTATGGTATGACAATCAAACAATTAGCTTTAATTAAAATTATCTTAGACTTCCGTCAAAAAGAGTTCTTACACGAGGGCTTACGATGGTTTGATATTCGTCGGTTCTACATTCCTATTACTCGTACCTCTCAAAGTGGTACTTATACCTATCAACCTTTACGTAAAGAAGACCCACGTAAGTTATTACAGATACCAGCAGAGGCAATAAAACGAGGCTTAACCCCTAATGCTCGTTAATAAATAAACTTAATGTTATTTTTATTTGTAAAAAATTTGAATAAAAATAAAAAAAATAGTACCTTTGCCCTGCAGAAAAGGTATTATAAAGGTTTTTTATATTAGCTGGAAAGAAAAAAAGATTATAAAATAAGATACTTTTATATACATTTTACAAATTAATATGAAAAACAAGTATATATTTTTATTTTTTATAACTTTATTAAGTTGTTCAAAAGAGAATTTGTCTAACAATAGTGTTATTGATAGTAATATTATCAAACGACAATATACCGAGTTAGATACATACATAACTAATGAATTTATTAATCCTTACGGCATTTCAGTGGAATATCGTTGGAATAATAATACTGCCCCAAAGGGAAATTATGCCTATCCGCCTGAAACAGACAAAGTGCAAGAGGTGCTAAAAGCCATAAAATATCTTTGGCTGGAAACTTATACACTATCCAATATAGGAGGAAATGATTTTATGAAAGGAAAGAACCCTATAAAAATCTATATGTATGGTGGGAAAAACTTAGATTCTAACGGAGTAGAACTCATCTCAAACCCTAATTCAGGAGCTATTGAAATGCATCTTTATAACATCAATGAGTTCAATCCTAAAAATGCAACACAAGTTTATATACTGATGCGTAGCGTACATCATCAATTTGCTAAACGCTTGCTTGAACTTTTCCCCTATAACAGAGATAAATTTGTTACTATTAGCCAAAAGAAATATATCTCATCAACTGAAGAAATAAAACAAATAAGTGGTTTAACACGTTCTGAGCTTTTTGGTATTGAGAGTTATGCTAACAAGCGAGGTTTTTTTACGCAACATTCACGCCTCTCAGCAGAAGATGATTTTGCTGAAATCATTAGCGTAATGCTTACAAATTCTCAAAAAGAAGTAGAACAAGCCTTTACCACAGCACAAACCCCAGATACAGACTCCAACCCAGAAGTACAACAACATTACAACCAAGAAGCAAAAGAAGCATATGCAGAAATAACCCAAAAACAAGCTATGGTTACAGATTACTTCAAAAAAGAAATCAAAATCAATTTAACTAGAATGCAAACCATTAGCGTACAACGAATTAAGGCTTACATCAATCAATAAAAAATGAAAAATAATAAATACTTTTTATGGGTTCTACTCAGTGTATTCTTTATCGGTTGTAATAAAGAAAAAGCATCATTTGAGGCTTCTCCTTCAGAACGTAATGCACAGAACCTTAACACTCTCCGAACTGAACTAACAGAAGCTCAATACGGTTGGCGTGTGATATATTTCCCAAATACAGATTCTTTATTATTTTCGAACAAAGACCAAATTATTGAAAAAATGGGAGATTATCGTAGTCTTTATGGGTTTGGAGGTTTTTATTTTTTAATGAAATTTGACAAAAACGGAACGGTTGAAATGCTTTCTGATAAAGATGAAAATACTCTGGCAACATCAAAAAAAAGTCAGTTTGAAGTAAACCAAAATACTCAAGTAGAACTTAGTTTTACCACTTACAATTACTTACAAGAATTGGTTAATGATAAATTTAAAGGAAAAAATGATTTTCTGTATGTTCGTAAAGATTTAAGAGGAAATTTACTTTTTAAAACTAACTCTTCAATAGAGCCAGCTAGAGATTTCATTCTATTTGAAAAACTTACCCAAGCTCACCAATGGAACGGAGAAAATAACAAAAAAAATGATATTACGCTTGCATACGAAAATCGAAAATTTTTTGATAATATGCAAAATCCACAATTAGTAATAAAAAAAGGAAGCCGAATATATTTCAAAAGTGATGTTTTCATAAAAACAAACTCTGCTTTTGAGGCTTACCAGAAATTTTTACAAGAAATAAAAGAAAAAAGATACTATCTTTTCCGTTTCAACAAAAAACGAAATGAAGACCCTAATATATATCAACCTGAAGAAAGTACAGGCTTAGGTTCTGGCTATGTAGGTACTGAAAAAGGAATAAATTTTCACGCAGGACTCCGTTATAACAGCACTTATATTTTTTATGATTTCCAACGAGAAGGGAATAAATTTATTTGTGAATTGGTCAAAGTATATGACCCTATCCGTAAGCGTTACACATATGAAAGTAAACATTTATTTCCTAATGGGGAGCCTACTTTTTTCTCTGCAGAGATAATAGATGAACCCAAACCATATTAAATCATATTTTTAACATAATATCTGTAATATAAACAAATTTAAATCATATGTACAAAATTTTAAAATCAGCCTTTTTGCTATTTACAGCAATGGCTATCACACAATGTAGTAAGGAAGAAAATGGCTCTGAACCAACAAAACCTAATAATGGTACTGAGCAAACAAAACCTAATACAAAACCTAATGATTTTTCTATCGGAAAAAATGAAATTAACTTAGAAGAAAATCAAACAGGACTTATAGAAATCACTTCTGGTAATGGTGATTACAAAATCATTGAGACCGAATCAAGCCGAAAAATAGCATCTGCAGAGCTTACTCCTGACAAAAAAAATATCAAAATTAAAGCTATTAAAGAGGGAAAAACAGATATTTCTATTATTGATAATAAAGTTATTGACCAAACTAAAATTATCCATATTACTGTAAATGCAAAACTTAAAGATTTTTCTATTGAAAAAAATGAAGTTTCTTTAAAAATCAATGAAAATACTTCTGTTAATATCATTTCAGGAAATGATGAGTATGAGATACAAACTTCTGAAATAGCAAAAGTTACGCTTTCAACTGATAAAAAATCTTTCTCTATTGAAGGTTTAAAAGCAGGCAATGCTGAAATTGTTATTACAGACAAAAAATCTAAAAAATCCATAACTTTAACTATAAATGTTACAGGTCTATTTGTTGAAAATACAGACTATACATTAAGTTCTGATAAACTTACTTTAACAAAATGGAAAAATACTTCTATTAAAGACATTGATATGAAGTCTGATGCTCTTCTAAGTAAAATTACCAAAATTGGAGATAATGCCTTTAATAGTTCTACGATAGAATCTATCATTTTCCCTGAAACATTAAAAACTATTGGAAAATCTGCTTTTGCTACTTGTATTCAGTTAAATAAAATAGAATTTAACAACAATTTAACAGAAATAGGTGAAGATGCTTTTAGTTCTTGTACCACATTATCAACTGTAAAAATTCCAAACTCAGTAAAAACTATTGGAAAATCTGCTTTTGCTAATAACGGAAATTTATCTTCTGTTACTCTTCCTGAAGAGCTTACAGCTATTGAAGAAGGAGTGTTTAGTGTGAGCAATTTAGCAAGTATTAATATTCCAAAATCTGTTACTTCTATTGGTAATGATTCTTTCTTTTCTTGTAATAATTTAAAAGAAATTATCATTCCTGAAAAAGTAAGTTCTATAGGAGAAAATGCTTTTGGCGAATGTCTAAAATTAAAAAAAGTTACTATTAAAGCACAAACTCCTCCAACTCTTGGTGAAGAAACCCTTGGTGAAGAAGATGAAGAAGGTGGAGAAGGTGGAGTATTTCCTTCTAAAGTAAGAACTATTTATGTTCCAAAAGGTAAAGCTGAAATATACAAAACTGCAGAAGGTTGGAGCAATTATAAATCTAAAATACAAGAAGAAAAATAATTTAACTTTTAAAAAAGATTTAAGGTAAAATTATGAAATATATTTACTTTATACTATGTATTTTTTTCACCTTAGTGAGTTGTAATAAAACAACAATAGACCCTAAAGAAGAGGATTATAAAAAGCTATTCCCTTTTAAAGGAATAGACAAACCTGAGTCCAATTATGAAGATATGAATACTCAAGTTTGTAACCCAAGCGAAGCTCTTAATAACTATCAATACAAGGGAGTTGAAATAACTGACAAACGAAAATATACTGTTACTATTAAATGTTTATATGAGGAAAAAACAGACTATAAATCAACGTATTATGTTCGTTTTATTGATGAAAATAAACAACTCGTAAGTATAGGTAGCAGGGAGATAAAAGATTCATATACATATTATATGGAAAATGGAAAAGAATTTACAAAAACCTTTGAAGTAACTTCTGGATATCCAATGTATTTATTAGTCAATGGAGGTGGAGAACGTGAATCACGCATAAAAGCTAGCATTTCTGCTATTTCTACTGATGGATTAGTAAATGTTCCTATTTTGAGTACAGAACAATACCAAAATGAGGAAGGACCTAACCCTCTCCCAAATCCTTATTGTGAATATATTATTTTACCCTAAAAAAATTATAACGTCTCAAAAAATGAGACGTTATTTTTTTCTGATAAGTTTGTATATATGAAAAAACTATGGAAAAAATTAGTCAAATTATTTCAAAAATAGAAAATAACAAAAACTGTATAGTTTCTAAATTATCCACTCCTTATAAAAATATACCTCTTGATATTCCTAATGATTTAAAATTTTATTTAGAAAATTATGAATCAATTACTTTTTTTCAAAATTCTGATTATTCAATTAAAATAATTGGATTTACTGAATTTAAAAGAGCTAATGAAATTATCTTAGGAGAAAATTTTGAAGAAGATATAAGTCATAATTGGTTTATTATAGCAAAAGACAACAATTCTCAATACATAACCATTGATTTATCAAAAAATAGGTTGGGATATTGTTATGATAGTTTTTGGGACAGATATGGCATAGCAGGTGAGCAAGCTATTATTGCAAAAAGTTTTACAGAATTATTAGACCGAATATATAATTCCAATGGAAATATATGGTATTGGATTGAAAAAAACTTTATACCATATGGAGATGCATATGATATAAAGTAGAAAAAATTAGGTTAAGAATTGTATTGTTCATAAGCCTTTTTTAGATATCCTTTTACTTCTTCAGCTAATGAAGGTGGTGAAATTACTTTCACATACTGACTACGAGCGCATATCTCCATCACAAAATTGTAGCTAGGAACGAGTAGCAAGCTGATACGCACCTCATCCTCATTGTCCTTTAATAGCTTTTGCGAGGGGTGCAGTGGTAGAGTTTTAACATACTGCCCCTGCTCGTAGTCAAACGATAAGATGATTTCTAGCGGAGGTGTTTTTGTATCAATCATTACCCCATAAGTATTTTTAAAGAGGGCTTCTATATTCACCTTTTTGCGTTGTATTTTAGTGCTTGTAACCTCCAATTGAGAAATACGGTCTAAACCAAAAGCTTTAAACTGCATAGGTTCTTTGTGCTCAGCGGCAATCAGATACCAACGCCTGTTATGCTCCTTTAAGGCGTAGGGTACCATCTCACGCTGGCGAGCTACCCCTTCCCAAAATTTAGTGTAGAAAAACCGCACCGTACGGTGTTTTTCTATAGCCTCAATAATCTCTTCAATATGGTTTAAGCCTAGTGTTTTCTCTTGTCGTTCAAACAGTAGTACCTCTTGCATCTCTTTAGTGCGACGATAAGCATCTACTAATAAAATGTTGTCAAAAATAGCATACCGATTCGTCAGTTCGCTTTCTTCAATTACCCATCGCCCTTTACCGTTAGGCGCAATGTAAATCATAAAAATATCTTCCAACAGATGCCTATCTCGCTGAAAAGTCTTCTCCGAAAAACTAAACTTCTCGCAATCTTTATCCTCGTGCTTTTGTTTTAGGTAGTCGTATAGTTCCTGATAGCTAA
>CALFOY010000076.1 GCA_937919265.1 uncultured Capnocytophaga sp.
CCGCTAGCGTTCATCCTGAGCCAGGATCAAACTCTTCATCGTTAAAATCTTTAATATCTTATCGATTGAATTGACTCAGTTTAAAACAATTTAAATCTTCTTGTGCTGTCTCATTATTCTTAATGAACTTATCTTCTTTTTTTCGCTTTGTCTAAGCGGGTGCAAATTTACAACACTTTTTTTAATCTCCAAATGTTTTTGAAAAAATTTTTATTTTTTTTATTTTTTCTTTAAACTTACTCCGTTCTTCTAAGCGGGTGCAAAATTATAACTTTTTTTCGAAACTTCCAAATCTTTTTTCAAAAATTTTTTCATCTCTTTTCTCTCGCCTCATACATTCCCTCTCATTTTGCGGTTGCAAAGGTAATACTTTTTTATCCTATTATCCAAATGTTTTATAAACTTTTTTTGAAAATATTTTATAAATACTTATTTATCAGATAATTACAAATGAATATTTTTTCATTTGTAAGAGAAAAATAAACGTTTTTTATTGATTTTAATACTTAGTTTCAAGCTTTATATACTCTAAAAATTCTTTTTTTAGTATAGGATCTTTGAATTTTCCCCCGTACTCAGCGGTAACAGTACTACTTTCTATATCCTTAATTCCCCGTGAATTTACACAAAGATGCTTAGCATCTATAACACAAGCCACATCTTGAGTACCTAAAATTCGTTGCATTTCTTGAACAATTTGCATAGTTAATCGCTCTTGAACCTGAGGACGCTTCGCAAAATAATCTACAATTCTATTCATTTTTGACAACCCTAATACCTTTCCATTAGAAATATAAGCCACATGAGCTCTTCCTACAATTGGTAAAAAATGATGTTCACAGGTAGAATAGACAACTATATTTTTTTCTACAAGCATTTCTCCATATTGATAATTATTATCAAATGTTGATGAACTAGGTTTTCTTTTTGGGTCAAGACCTCCAAAAAGTTCTTTTACATAAGCTTTTGCTACACGACGTGGAGTACCTTTTAAGCTATCGTCTGACAAATCTAACCCAAGAGTAAGCATAATATCAGTCATAGATTTTTCTATTCGAGCTATTTTTTCTTCATCTGAAAGAAGAAAAGCATCTTCACGTAGTGGAGTTTGAGCTGATGTTCCTATATGATTTTCTCCTATGATATCTTTTTCTTTATCCATTATTTTAGTTTTTAGTTTGCAAAAGTACAATTTTTTCCATATTCATAAATATAAAATATAAAAATATTTCTAATTTTAATATTTCTATTTAAATTATTCAAATTCTTAAAAACGTAAAACATTGTTAATCAATAAATTACTGATAAAATAATTTTATACCATATATTATATATACTAATTAGTATAAAAATCTATCATTTTTTGAATAGATTGTGAGCAAATAGGACAAAATTTATTAGTTTCAATAGTTTTCATTATACAATTTTGCATTGGGCTATATATCCCTTTCAGATAATACCCTCCCCCTTCAAAAACTCCTATTTTATTTTCGTATTTTGAAATGCGAGGTGTTGGTATGGGTGTTTTGGGAGCTACCATACTTTTCCATTTTTCAGAAAATCTTACAAGAGTTGTTATATTTTGCTCCCAAGGCTCTATGGCAAGGTTATAAACCTCTTGCATTCCTGCATTGTCATCATAATATTCATCAGCCAAACCAACAAAGCCATGCCCAAATTCGTGTATAAAAACCTCTTTAGAAAATTCATTATCTGAAGAAACTAAATTTACAACATTATAAAAACCTCCTCCTCCATAATCTTGAGTATTTACTAAAATATATATTTGTTCATAAGGAACAGAGGCTGCAATGTCTGCTAACTTAAAAATAGAAGGACAGGATAAATATCTTGGTGTTCCGAAAGTATAAAAATTAGTATTTAAGATTGTATTTTTATATTTTTTCTCACCAGCTTGATCTGTGCCACTCTCTTGAGAAGGACTTTCTATTGCGTAAAAATTAAATTTTTCCCTATTCTCTTTAAAAGGTGAATATGAAAACATTTCATCTATTAACTTTTTAGCATCAGTACGAAATTTTTCCATTTCTTGCTGGGTATATCCCTCAGCTATAATGGCTACATCAATAGCTTTTTCTAATGGATATTTTTTTTGAATAATTGAAATATTGAATTGTAAAGGAGGTTCTTTAATTATATTATAATCGTTTGGATTGATTTTTTCCTTTAACAGACATTCAAAATTACCTTCTGAATTTCTCTTTAAAATTTCAATGAATATACTATTTTTAGGAAAAGGAATCTGAATTGAATTTTCAAAGGCACATTTTTTTTGTTTTGCTTCATAAGTATATTGCCATTCTTTAAAAAGAGGAGTAAACCCTTTAGCATAAATTATATTCTGAGATATAGAGTCTTTTACTTCTATTCGATAACCTCCATAATTAGGATAAATTAAATTTTGTATTGAACCTGCAAAAAAAGGTTCTTTTTTTAAATTAGTAACAATCGCCTCGGCCTCTTTATTATTCCCTATTAGAAGAAAATCTATGCGTAAAGAAGAGTTTTCAAAATAATTATCAAATTTTTGAGCCTGAATATACTCAAGAAATAAAAATAAATTTAGAAATAGAAATATTTTTTTCATTACTTTAATTTATTACATTATGCAAATATACTATGTTTTATTGAAAGAATTTATGATTTATTAATTTAAATATTTTCAGGAAATATATATTGAAAATCAAATAATTGATACAAAATAAAAGCATTAAATTAAGTATATTTAACAAAAAGATATTTGTTATTTTAAAAATTATATATATATTTGCGCTTTAAAATAAAAAAAGATATTTTTTACAATGAAAAAAATTTTATTTTCTATCTTAGCTTTAACAGCTTTTAGTACACAAGCTCAACAATCTTTTGCAGGCTTACGTACAAGTTATTTTGGAGGAGTACATCAAGTACTTAATAACCCTGCAAATATAGTGGGAAGCGCACGTACGTGGGACGTAAATTTATTTTCAGCTGATGTAAATTTAGCAAATAACGCTATTGGTTTTACATTTGACCTTGAAAAAAGTTTTAATGATTTTACTAAATTAGATAGTAACAACCCTCTTCTTTCAGGAAAAAATGTTAATGCAGGGGTTAATGCTGATATTTTAGCGCCTTCATTTTTTGTTCAGTTTGGTAAACACTCTGTAGGTATTTTTTCTCGTGCTCGTATTATTGCAGACATTAATAATATTGATGCTACAATACTTGAAAATTTTATTCTTAATAAAAATTTTAACAACATAAACAACTACAATGTTAATATTAACAATCAAGCAGTAGTAGGAAATGCTTTTACTGAAATAGGACTTACTTGGGCGGGTATTCTTCTACAAGATGAAACTCATACCATAAAAGCGGGTGCTACAATTAAATATGTAAAAGGAGCAACTACTTTATATGCTGGTTTTAAAGATTTTAATGGGCGTGCAAGTTTAGACAGCCAAAACAATGATTTATTTTTAAATATTCAAGGAACAGGTAGCCTTGAAGTAGCTAATGGAGGACTTGATTACAATAACTTTAAAGCCTCTGACATTACAAATGGTTCAACTTCAACTATAGGGTTTGACCTAGGTGCTGTTTATGAATATCGTGATGGAGAGTGCCCTACTTGTGCTGGTTCTACTCCTTACATATTTAAAGCAGGTGTTTCAATAACTGATATTGGTAGATTAAAGTATGACCTTAATAGAGAATCTTTTAGATATACTTTAAGAAATACAAGAATAAATCTTAATGACCTTTCAGAGGAAAAACTAAGAGCTGCTTTACCAACCCGTGAAGCATTAGAAGGACAAACTATAAAAAGTTCTTTACCAACAACACTTAATTTAAATTTTGATTATCGTATTATAGGAGGATTCTATGTAGATGTTGCAGGACAATTAAATTTAGTAGAAAAAAATACTTATAATGCTGTATATGCAAATGAAGTAATTTTAACTCCCCGTTTAGAAAATAAATATTTTGGTTTCTATTTACCTTTTACATATAATGAACTTTCTAAAACAAGTCTTGGAGCTGCTGTTCGTATAGGACCTTTCTTTGCTGGTTCAAGAAGTGTTTTAGGTAACCTTATGAGTAATAATGCTAAGGAATTAAGCGCTTACTTTGGTTTCCGTTTCGGGTTATAATTTTAACAATATACAAAAAATCAAATCCCCAAATAGTCATTTGGGGATTTTTTTATATAAAAAGCAAAATAGTTCCTCTTAAAATTTTTATATTATTTTATTAAAGATATTCTATTCTTCCTATTTTGGGAATAATTATTTTCAAGTTTTTATCTTCTTCTGATATTCTTTTTATTGTTTCAATAGGTTCAAACCAAGAGTGTTGAGCTAATTTAAATTTAGAATTATGCCCTGTAAAATATTGTTTTGCTCCAAGGTTTTTCATTATTTTATGTAGTTCATTGGGTAAAGTATGAATATGTTTCCAATTTGTGTTATATTGTCCATTTTCTAAAATAGCAAAATCAATCTCAGAAAATTGTTTTTTTATTTTGGCGAAATGTTCTCCATAACCACTATCCCCTCCTATATAAATTGTTTTATATTGACTTTCAAGCATATATGAACCCCATAATGTTTTAGCACTTTTAATTCCTCTTCCTGAAAAATGTCGAGTAGGCAAACAAGTGAAATGTAATTCATTAATAGTTACAGACTCATTCCAATCTAATTCAATTATTTGTTCTGGCTGAAATCCCCAATATTCAAAATGTTCTCCTACACCAAGTGTACAAAGAATTTTCTTAATACGAGGTTGTAATTCTTTAATTGCAAGATAATCTAAATGATCCCAATGGTCATGAGTGATTATCAGTAAATCAATTTCAGGAATATCCTCCGAACTATAATTATATTCCGCATCAAAAGGTTTTATCATAAATGAAAAAGGCGAAGCTGAATGAAAAACAGGATCTATCAATATTTTTTGATTATCCACCTTCATAAAATAAGATGAATGCCCAAACCACACCATTGTATTATTAGGTATTGTTTCCAAGTTAGTTTGTTCAGCAGATATTTTTTCTGTAGGAATAGTATTTTCTTCTTTAACAAAAAGAAATTCATATATATTTCTCAAAAAAGATTTTTCTGATGTAAATTGAGGAGTGTTTTCTATATTTCTAAATTTTCCTTCTTTATAGTTGGGTGATTTTTCTATCCGTGCCAATCGTTCTCCTGATGGTAATTTTCCAAAAGGAGCTGTATTAAGGAAAATCACAGTAATTATAGATATTAATACTATTATTATGATTAAAGCGTAAAACATTTTCTTTATTTTTTGAAAATTCATTATTTTTTATTTTTAAGGAGCAAAGATACAAAAAGAAATATTTTATTGGGAAACTATTTTATTTTTTTTATTTTTGCAAAAGTTTTTATTGTTATGGAACAGCTTTTAAAAGATATATTACAAAAATATTGGGGTTATCCAGATTTTCGTCCAGCACAAAAGCCTATTGTTGAAGCTATTATGAACGACAAGGATACTTTGGCTATGTTACCCACAGGCGGCGGAAAATCTATTTGTTTCCAAGTTCCAGCATTAGCCAAAGATGGAGTTTGTTTAGTTATTTCTCCTTTAATTTCCTTAATGGAAGACCAAGTAAATACCCTTATTTCTTTTGGCATAAAAGCTATTTGCCTTACTGGAAATATTCCTTATAATGAATTAGACCGAATCCTAACCAATGGCGTTTATGAAGCGTATAAATTTCTATACATTGCCCCTGAAAGATTACAAAATGAATTAGTTCAAGAACGAATTAAAGCTATGAAAATCAGCTTAATAGTTATTGATGAAGCGCATTGTATTTCCCACTGGGGCAAAGATTTTCGACCTGCATATTTAAATTGTAAATGGTTAAAAGATTGGTTTCCTAAAACTCCTCTTATAGCACTTACTGCAACAGCTACAGAGCAAGTACAAAAGGATATCATTGAAAATTTAAATATTCCAAAAGCAACTATAATTAAAGCTTCTCTTCATAGAAATAATTTAGCTTATATGAAATATTTTTCTGATGACAAAAAGAATTTTCTTATTCGAATTCTCAGAAAAAATAAAGAAAGCGCCATTATTTATGTACGTAATAGACAGCTTACCAATGAGTTATCTTCATTTCTTAACCAACAAGGATTCTCTTCAACAAGTTATCACGGAGGTTTATCTGTTGAAGAAAAAAATAAAAGGTTAAGTTTCTGGAAATTAGATGATATTCAAATAATGGTGGCTACCAATGCTTTTGGAATGGGAATTGATAAGCCTGATGTTAGAACTGTTATTCATTGGGATTTGCCTCCTTCATTAGAAGATTATTTTCAAGAAGCAGGACGAGCAGGACGAGATGGTAATAAAGCTTATGCCATTTTACTTTTTAATGAAAATGATTGTAATAAACTGAAAATCAACACAAATCAAAGTCTAATTTCAATAGATTACCTAAAAGATATTTATAAAAAATTATGTAGTTTTAGCCAAATAGCATATGGAGAAGGAATTGGAGTTACTTGTACTTTTGATTTAGGGAAATTCTGTCAACATTTTGATTTAGAAACAATTAGAACTTACAGAGCTCTTGAAATTTTAGACCGAAATGGAGTTATTTCTCTAAATCAAACTTTTTCAAGAAAAGCAATACTTCGTATTTTGATGAATAATAACCAAATTTTAGAGTATGTTCAACAAAATTCTATTGAAAAAGAACTTATTTATCATCTAATTCGAACATATCCTGGCATTTATACTCAAAATATTTCTTTATTAGTAGAAAAAACAGCTGCAAAACTAAAAATAACAGCTGATTCATTATTAAATAAGCTAGAAAAATTAAAAAATGAAGGTATCATTGAACTAAAAAGTGAAAATAATGATGCAGAAATAACTTTTTTAGTTCCAAGAGATGATGATAGAACAATAAATTTCATCAGCCCACAAATAAAATGGTTTAATGACCATAAAATAGAACAAGCCAAAGCTGTTCTAAATTTTGTAACACAAAATAAATTATGTAATCAAAGATATTTATTAACTTATTTTAACGAAACCTCAGAAAACAATTGTGGTATTTGTTCCTTTTGTCTGAATGAAAATAATAAAAATAATCCTAAAAATATTCAATCCGTAAAAAGTTTTATCCTAAATATTCTTAAAGATAAACCTATGGATTCTCAAGAAATTTTCTTAATTTCTGAATTCTCATTAAATGAAATTTTAGAATCTTTACGAGAATTATTTGACGAAAATAGAATTAAAATTAACATTTCAAATCAATATTATTTAGTATGAAAAATTTAAGAATTATCTTTATGGGTACACCCGATTTTGCTACTGAAACTCTTAAATATTTAGTTGAAAATCAAGCAAATATTGTTGCTGTAGTTACCACTGCCGATAAGCCCGCTGGAAGAGGACAAAAATTACAAGAATGTTCCGTGAAAAAATATGCATTAGAAAAAAATATACCTATTTTACAACCTACTAACTTAAAAAATGAAGATTTTTTGAATGAATTAAAAAGCTACAAAGCTGATTTACAGATTGTTGTTGCTTTTAGAATGTTGCCTAAAGTTGTTTGGTCTATGCCTGAAAAAGGAACTTTCAATTTGCATGCTTCATTATTACCAGATTATCGTGGAGCAGCTCCTATTAATTGGGCTATCATAAACGGAGAAAAACAAACAGGGGTTACCACTTTTTTCCTTGATGAAAAAATAGATACGGGGGCAATGATTTTACAAAGCAAAACAACTATTGAACCCAATGAAACTGCACAAACTCTTCACGATAAATTAATGGTGCAAGGAGCTAAATTAGTTTTAGATACAGTTAAACTTATTGCTGAAAATAAAGTTGAAACAACTATTCAACCTTCATCAAGTTCAAAAGAAGCACCAAAAATTCATAAAGAAACTTGCCTTATCAATTGGGATAAAAATATTAATGAATTAGATTCCTTTATTCGTGGGCTTAGCCCCTACCCTACTGCTTGGGCTAACTTATCACATAACAAAGAAAATCTAGCTGTAAAAATTTTCTCTGTAACTCCCCTTATAGAAAATCATTCTTACAAAATAGGACAAATAATTATTGAAAATAAAGCTATTAAAGTAGCCGTCAGAGATGGTTTTATCCAAATTAATGAACTTCAATTACCTTCGAAAAAACGTATGTCTAGCAAAGAACTATTGAATGGTTTTTCTTTTAATTCTGATGATTACTTCTTTTAATTCTCTAACTTTTACTAATAAAAGTTAAATAAAATATAAAATTTCACCTTTTTATTATTTTTTCATTCTTTTTTGATTGATATATCCTATAATTATTCTATATTTGTCGCGGTTTAATTCAAGAATTTTTAAAATTAACATTGTATGAACAAAACAGAACTCATTGATGCAATCGCTGCTGAAGCAGGCTTATCAAAAGTAGACGCTAAAAAAGCATTAGAAGCTTTCTTGGCAAATGTTGAAAAAACGCTAAAAGAAGGTGGTAAAGTATCTTTAGTTGGTTTCGGATCTTGGTCAGTTTCTGAGAAAGCTGCTAGAGAAGGTAGAAACCCTCAAACAGGTAAAACTATTCAAATCGCTGCTAAAAAAGTAGTAAAATTCAAAGCTGGCGCAGAGCTTTCTGATGCTGTAAACTAATTGAATATAGTTTTAGATACTCAACAAAAAATCAAAGCATTGGTAATCCCAATGCTTTTTTTATATATAATAAGGTAATAAATATCTTAATTTTTATAAAATTTATTCTTTCATCTCTCTATTTTTAAAAATGGAAAAACTATCTATTGAAATACAACTACAAACTCTCCCTGAAACCCCCGGAGTATATCAATTTTATGATAAAACAGACAAAATCATTTATGTAGGGAAAGCAAAAAACCTTAAAAAACGTGTTTCTTCATATTTTAATAAAGATCACGACTCTCCAAAAACAAAAATACTCGTATCAAAGATAGTAAATATTAAACATATTATCGTTGAAACTGAGAATGATGCTCTTTTACTAGAAAATAATCTTATAAAAAAATATCAACCTAAATATAATATTTTACTAAAAGATGGAAAAAGTTATCCGTGGATATGTGTAAAGAATGAAAAATTTCCGAGAGTCTTTCAAACAAGGAATATTATTAAGGATGGTTCCTTTTACTTCGGTCCATATACCAATTTGAAAGTAGTAAAAACATTATTAGACCTTATAAAAGAGCTTTACCCCTTACGAAATTGTACATATGAGCTTTCAAAAGAGAATATTGAGAAGAAAAAATTCAAAGTTTGCTTAGAATACCATTTGAAAAACTGTAAAGGTCCTTGTGAAGCTCTACAAAGCGAAGAAGATTATAATCAAAATATACAAGAGATTAAAGAAATTCTGAAAGGAAACCTAAAAGAAGTTATTCAACGATTCAAAAATGAAATGTCATCATATGCTTCTGAACTTAAATTTGAAGAAGCCCAAGAAATCAAACTAAAACTACAAAGTTTAGAGAATTATCAAGCAAAATCAACTATTGTAAGTACAAAAATTAGTAATGTAGATGTATTTTCTATTGTTTCCGATGAAGAATCTGGATATATTAACTTCTTGCAAGTATATAAAGGCGCCATAACAAGAGCTCATACCATTGAATTTAAGAAAAAACTAGATGAAAGTGACAAAGAATTATTAGAATGGGGAGTTTTAGAGCTTAGAGAACGATTTAATTCTACTTCAAAAGAAATTATAGTACCTTTTCCTATTACAATTGATACAAATTTACAACTTACAATACCAAAACAAGGAGAAAAATTTCAATTGTTACATCTTTCTGAGAGGAATGCTCAAACTTATAGACAAGAAAAGTTCAAACAAACTAAAATTATAGACCCAGAAAGGCATACAAATCGAATTCTTATGCAAATGCAGAAAGATTTACATCTACCATATCTACCTAAACATATTGAGTGCTTTGATAATTCAAATATTCAAGGTACGAATCCTGTTGCTGCTTGTGTTGTTTTCAAAGATGCTAAGCCAAGTAAGAAAGACTATAGACATTTTAATGTTAAAACTGTAGAAGGACCTAATGACTTCGCTTCAATGGAAGAAATTGTATACAGAAGATATAAAAGATTATTGGAAGAAGAGCAACCACTACCTCAATTAATCATTATTGACGGAGGAAAAGGTCAATTGGGAGCAGCACTAAAGTCTCTTGATATATTAGGTATAAGAGGTAAAGTATCAATCATAGGAATAGCAAAAAGATTAGAAGAAATATTCTTTCCAAATGATAGTATACCTATATATTTAGATAAAAAATCTGAAACTTTGAAAGTAATACAACATCTAAGAAATGAAGCTCATAGGTTCGGAATCACTTTTCATAGACAAAAAAGAAGTAATAATGCCATAAATTCAGAATTAGAGAACATAAAAGGTATTGGAGAACAAACAATACAAACATTATTGAGTCATTTTAAATCAGTGAAAAGAATAAAAGAATCTTCATTAGAAGAAATTTCTAAAGTCATTAATCCAAGTAGAGCAAAAAAAGTATATAATTACTTTCATAATGATAAAAAATAGTAAAAAATAATAAATATATTCCATTCAAAGCCATGGGAACTTACTCAAAACGTGGTCGTTCCTTCAAATCACAAGGAACCCAAATTAACAAACCCCAAATAACAGTAACTCCTTCCAAAAATATAGATTTCAAACAAGTGGAGGAAGAGGTTATTGAATATGCTTCTTTTGAATCTAAACACCTATTATCTTACGAATCCAAATCCATAGATAAGGAAACCTTCAGAGGCTCCTTTCCAGACCTATTCAGTAAAAATCAGGTATTACGTACTACCCTGGAATATTGGCACCCAGATGATATTGCCAGAAACAATGAATTTATATTGGATTTCATAGATAGAATGGAAAAAAGTGAATATCTCACCAACCATGAAATCAATGAATTCTTCTATATATTTTCTCAATGGGGAGCCAATAAGAACCATGCCTTATATATTTTTAGAAATTTAAAGGATTATGGTGGTATGGAGTTCCACGAATATAATAACAATCCGGATGAATATATAGGGGAAATAAAAACTTGGACTCCAGAGGAATTGGAAGACCCAGAAAACCAATTAGAAAAACTCATACAAGACGAAAAAATCCGTAAAAAATCCCTTCCTTATAGTGAATTTTCAGAGGAATTACTCCAGAAAATTGATTTTGAATCTAATAGGGGAGTGGCTTTTATGGGAGATACCCTCCACCAACTACGTAAATATAAACACCATTTCTACCATAAACAAATAAAAGAGAATAAATTGGCTTATACCATCTGCCTAATTCTCTATTATAGCAACCGATATCTTATAACTCCAGAGACTCGGGAATATCTCCTTTCCAAATATAACCATATAACTGGGGGGTATGGGCCTGAGATGGTACGTAAGTTAATGGGGGGAAAAAGACATGCGGAAGGGATAGATACGCAGATTACCCCAGAAGAAATATTATCTTTTTCTCCAAGGGTAATGGAAGAAGAGATTACCTTTGCTTTAGGAGAGGTGATCACTCCACTGATTGCCATGGGGGATAATATTAAGAATAAGAAAATCATAAAACAACTTACTCTATTGGAACTCAGTAAGTTAGTTAAGGATTCCCCTTATAAAGACCTTCCAAAAACCGACAGAAAACCCCTATTCTCTACCTTAGATAATAGCAGACCTATAGGAGACGAGGCTTATAAAACCTGGTCTGGATTTCAGGTATATGATGTGGATATTAAAGATACAGAGGTAGCCAAGCAAGCCAAGGAACGCATTATCCATGAATTTTGTGTATATCCCTGGTTTGTAGGAGTAGCCCTTTCCACCTCTGGATCTGGTTTACATATCTATACAGCCGTTAGATTGCCAGAAAATTATTCTGAATTATCCTTAGAAAAACAAAAGAAAATCTATAATTTTAATTATTTCCAAAAATTTATCATATTTGATGATTTCTTAAAGGAACAATTTGAAAAGGATTTCCCTATAGGAGGAGAAATAAATAGGGAGAAATACCCTACCTTACATTCCTTGGATACATGGATGGATAATGCCATGTCTAAACCACAACAAGGTATATTCTTAACTTACGATCCAGAGGCTTTCTTTAATCCTAATTTTGTATTAGTAGATTGGGATTCTGCCATATTGGGGCCGGATAAGACCTATGGTTGGTTATATACCAATTTAGGAAGGGAAAGAATGTTTAAGGATTCCCACAAAAACTATCAAAAAATAGTAAAGAGTTCTTTGCAAGCACCGGAGGTACCACTTACTTTGGATAAGGTCAGTTCGGAATCTTTCAAAAAAATATTGGAAATAGCCAAGAATTACCCTCAGAATCATTATAAATATAAAGATAGATTCCACTTGGTAAATACCTTATCTGCCACTTTTTCAGATGAGGAAGTAATGATGTTATTAAAAATCATTACCACCGGAACCCCTATGGAAGAATATGAAGCCATGTTAAAAACGGCTCGTAATACCTCAAAAGAGGCCACCAGTCATGGGTTGGAATTGTTGGCTACCCATGGTATTCAATTGGGTTCTAATGCCACTAAGAGGGAGGTTCCTAATTATACAGAAGAGTTTGATAAAGAGGAGAACGTATTTGAAAACATTACGGTCATTGAGGATATTAACCATAAACCAACTATTCCTTCAAAAAATGAAGAAGAAAATGAGGAAGAAACCACTAATTCAAGTGAAATTCTAATTAAAGGTAAGGAAGGGGAATATTTAGGAGATTATTCCGAGGTTATAGTGGAAACCCTCCAGAATCAAGCTAATGAATCCAGCAACATAATATATTTAGTAGCTCCTCCGGGATCCGGTAAGACTGAATTACTTAAAAAAATATCTAAACAATACAAAGTCATGGCCTTGGCTCCTCTGAACTCCATTATTGAGAGTAAGTTTGAGGTAGAAGGCTTCGGAAAAATATACGGAACAGAGGATACGTACCACCCCCTCACCGAGAAACAAAGGGAGAAATCCAGTGTAATTTTATCTTATGATAAATTTGCTTCCAACAGTGGTAGGTATGGAGTTCAATTGTTCCATCAAGATAAATTTGATTTTATATTTATAGATGAGTCCCATACCATTACCTCCTCCAAATACCGTCCTATCATGAGTGATTTGATAGAGACTATACAGGATAATAGGGACATAAAGATGGTTATGATGACTGGTACCCCTACTGGAGAGGATAAATTTATCGGGGGAATTTGTAAGACCATTAGATATCAAAGAACCGATAATAGAGAGAAAAATGTAGAATTTATCTTAGTAAAACAAAAAGATTTATTATACGCCACCATCATAGATGATATTTGCCAACATATCCTGGCTGGTAAAAAGATCCTATATCCTACCAATTTAGGAGAAGCCCATGTATCTAAATTAAGGATTGGTATAGAGGCTGCCCTGATAAAAATGGGACGCACTAAACCTTTAAAAATCAAATATTATTGTAGAGCCAATAAGGATATAGAGGACGTAACCGAAATCAATGAATTGGGTAAATTTGGGGATGAGGTAGATATAGTATTCTGTACCTCTTACCTGGGATTGGGAGTGGATATTAACGATACTACCAATAATTTTGTGGTAATATTCGATCGATTTGAGACCGCCAATGATATAGACCAATGGGCTAACCGTTTAAGAAAGAGCAATTTGGATATTAAAATCTATAATTATGAATATTATATACGAGATGGGGCTTGGCAATTTAAAGACCATTCTATCATAGTTCCTTATGGAGCTCAGCCTTTAAAAACCAAGCAAAATAATGAATACATGTGTGAATCCTTAAACTCTAAAGAGAGGTTGATTCATCAGAGAGTATATAATAACGTAGGTAACGATACGGCCACTAAGATCCTATTAAAACAATTCCCTTGTATTGAATGGAATGGTTTGCAGGAAAAATTCGTCATTAATGAGACCCGAATGTATTTAGGTATATTTGAGGATCAGTATAGGCTATACCATTTACAAATGGGGGTAATGGGTTCTGAATTAAAGAAGATGGGGTATGAGGTATTGTTAACCCGAGTTCATAAGGAAGATACCATTATAAGTTCTATAGAGGTAGAGAAGTTATTCAAACAATCCAATGTTAAATACAAGGACATAAAGGCCAAGCAAATATCTCAGATTATCAATGTATTAAATGAAAATATCCTCATGAACTTCCAATTGGTTTATGAAGGTCGTATGAAATTAAAGAAGTCGGAAGAAGGATATTATATAGATAAACCTAAGAACACCACTTATGCCGAGGATATCAAACAGTTTGAGAAGATATTACCTATATTAATGCAGTTATCCTCAAGGTATAGATCTACGGAAATATCGGAACTGTTTAATTGTGCCCTAAGGAAGAATGGAACCTATAATTTTGTGGAACTCCAGCGTATCTGTAATTTTTCTATGCTATTGTCTCAACAGGAGGCCAAGCGACTGAATACTCCATCGGAAAGGTTTATTGAAAGCACCCGAAATCTGGTAAATTCGGTGGAAGAAGGGAAGATTACCAAGAGAGAATATCATGAATTTATTGATAAATGGGCTCGATGGTATGTAGATGAAAAATCCTCCGGAAAAGAGGTAAACCAAGAACCATTTGAGATCATATATAAAATATACGAGGAACAATTCAAATCCTTGGTAAAATTAGGTAAGTTTGGAAAGACTGGTATGGCTTCGGTGGAATTGAGGGATTTATCTACCATCAAGACCCGTTGGGACTTCTATAGCCAAGCTAACAAACTCTTTGAGGATTTATATGAGCAAAAAGAATAAATAATATATTATATATGAATGATTATATTGCGTTTTTTGATCTGGAGACCACCGGTTTAGATAAATACCGGGATTATATCCTCCAGATAGCCGGTAAAAAAATAGAGAAAGAAACTGGTAAGGTAGTGGATAAATTTTCCTTTTATGTCACTCCTATTAATCCTAAGTATGAAATATCAGAAGGGGCTATTAAAGTCCATGGTATTACTAAGGAAATTATAGCGGAAAAGGGAATTACCTTGGAGGTTATTTTTAATCAGAAACTAAAGAAGTTCTTTGAAAATGCGGATATTGGTACCTATAATGGTAATACTTTTGACATACCATTTTTGAT
>CALFOY010000077.1 GCA_937919265.1 uncultured Capnocytophaga sp.
CGTGGGCTCGGAGATGTGTATCAGAGACAGTCTAAATATTTTTATACTAAAATATTAGGATTCAGTGTTATAGGTGAATATTATAGAGAAGATAAAAAATCTTATAAATTAGATTTATCTTTGAATGGGATGTATTTAATTGAGCTTTTTTCTTTTGAAAATCCTCCAAGTCGTTTGAGTTATCCTGAGGCTTCAGGGCTTCGGCATATATGTTTTGGAGTTCGAGATTTACAAGAAAGCATAAATTATTTAGCTGCATTCAATATCAAATCAGAACCTATACGAATTGATGAATATTCTATGAAAAAATTTACTTTTTTTAACGACCCTGATAATCTACCTATTGAATTATATGAAATTTAATAAATTAAATTAATTTTTCTATGATAACAAAAGAAAGTATTGATAAAGTTTATGATGCTATACGAGTTGAAGAAGTTATAGAAGATTTTGTTCAATTGAAAAGAGCTGGCTCCAATTTTAAAGGACTTAGTCCTTTTTCTAATGAACAAACTCCGAGCTTTATGGTTTCACCAGCTAAGCAAATTTGGAAAGATTTTAGTAGTGGAAAAGGAGGAAATGCAATTGCTTTTTTAATGGAGCACGAGCATTTTTCTTACGTTGAGGCTATTCGATATTTAGCAAAAAAATATAATATAGAATTGGAGGAAACCCAATCATCTGATGAAGAACAACAAAAAAATAATGAAAAAGAAAGTTTGTATATTGTAAGTGAATTCGCACGAGATTATTTTCAGAAAATTCTTCTTGATAATGAGGAAGGTAAAGCAATAGGAAAAACTTATTTTAAAGAAAGAGGATTTTCAGACGAAACAATAAAAACTTTTCAATTAGGTTATTCTCCAAATGAATGGCAAGCCTTTACAGAGGAAGCTTTAAAAAAAGGTTATAAATTAGAATATTTAAATAAAACAGGACTTACAATTGTTAAAGAAAATAAAAAATATGATGCTTTTAGAGGGCGGGTAATGTTTCCTATACATTCTATGAGTGGTCGTGTATTGGGATTTGGAGGGCGCATTTTAACAAATGATAAGAAAACAGCAAAATATTTAAATTCACCGGAAAGTGATATTTATCATAAAAGTAAAATTTTATATGGTATTTTTTATGCTAAACAACATATTGCTAAGGAGGATAATTGTTATTTAGTTGAGGGTTACACAGATATGATACAAATGTATCAAAAAGGAATAAAAAATGTAGTAGCATCAAGCGGGACAGCATTGACTTCAGAACAAATAAGACTTATACATAGGCTAACTTCTAATATTACAATACTTTATGACGGAGATTCTGCAGGATTGAGGGCTTCTATTCGTGGAGTAGATCTGATATTAGAACAAGGAATGAATGTTCGTATTTGCACTTTCCCAGATGGAGAAGACCCAGATAGTTTTTCTAAAAATAATTCTTTAACGGAAATAAAAGAATATTTAGATAAAAATACTCAGGATTTTATTCGTTTTAAAGCTTCTATTTTAGTTGATGAAAGTAAAAATGATCCTCTTAAACGAGCTGAAACTATTCGAGATATGATTGGAAGCATTTCAAAAATACCCGATGCCATAAAAAGGGAGGTTTATATACGTGAATGCGCTTCTATTATGAATATTTCTGAAGAAGTTCTTTTTACTTCTTTAGCACAAATAGGAAAACAACAGATACAGCAAGCAGATAGAGATTTTAAAAAACAAAATAAAAATATACAACCTTATAAAAATCAAACTCTTATAGAGGTAAATCCACTTGTTTTTTTAGAAAAAGATTTGATAAAACATTTGCTTTTATATGGAGCAAAAGAATGTATTTTTGAAGATATTCGTTTGTTTTATGATGAAAAAGGTGAAGAAGAAACAAAAGTTTTTCAACAAAAATTGAAAGTTTTCGAGAAGTTTTTCTTAGAATTACAAACCGATGAGATAGAATTAAGTACTCCTAATTTTAAAAATATTTTTAAGTTAATTTTAGATAAATATAAAGAGAATGAAAATTTCAATATAAATAGATATATTAATGAAATGCCTATAGAATTGGCTCAAGAAGTAGCGGTTATTTTGGCGGAAGATGATAAATTACAATTACATCAATGGAAAGAAAAAAAAGAAATTATTACAAAAAATAAAGATGCAGATGTTTCCATTGCTGTAAATGCTATTATATTGAGAATGAGAAAGTTATTTGTAACAAATAAAATTAAATTACTTCAAAAAGAGCTAGAAGAAGGAGTACAAAATAATGAAGATTTCAACTCGCAAGGAATAATAAAAGAAATAATGGATTATTTATCTTTACAAAAATTACTTAATAAACGCTTAAATCAAGTAGTAAATTAAAAAGCCTAAATAATATTTATTTAGGCTTTTTAATTAAATAATTAGAAACTATAAGTTACACCAAGGTTAAATCCTAATGAAGAATAAGATGCTTTTTCAGTTAATTTTTTTGAAGCATCAGTATTATCTGTTGGTAATTCATTTTCGTAAGTAGTTCTTTTATAATAAGTTTGATTACGTAATTTATCTTCATACTTACCATTTGTAAAACCATCTAAAGTTTTTAAAGGAATTGTTCTTGTTACTGTACCTTGAGCTGTACTGATATTAGCTATCAATTTTTGTTCAAAGTTTTTCATTTCAGAATAATCCCGTTTTACACTGATATTCATATACTCTAACTCTACAAAGGTTGAAAGATTTTTAGAAATATTATATTTATACCCCAAAGCAGCAATTGTTCCAAAAGGAATTTTTCCTTTAAAATCTTCTGTATATGAAGTTTCAATAGTAGAACCAGATTTAATAGTATAATCTGCTCCAATATCTGGAAGAGAAACACCTATATTATTGAAAATAGCACGAGTTGTAGCATTTACAGGAATATCAGTATTTATAGTAGTTGTAGAAGAAGCAATAGCTTCTGTTTTTCCTCCAATTTTTGTTAAAATTCCAAAACGGCCGTAGAAATTTTCTGTAAAATTGTAAATAACTGATAAAGAAGCTCCAAAAGCACGACCTCTACCAATAACTTTTCCATCTACAGTAGAATTTAAAGTTCCTAAGGTAGGAATAGCTCTACTTTTGCTAGCTACTTCTCGTCTTACTGTTTGGTCTGCTCCGTGAAGATAGCCTAAACCTAAATCAACCCCCCAAGTTTTATTAAAAAAATACCCCAAACGGAGCTGAGTATTAAATCCTTCTCCAAAAGTACCAAAATTTACTTTATCTACTCCATTTGAAGATTCTTCCCCTATTTTAGAAGATGGTACTCCAAGAGCATATCCGCCTGTAGCCGATACATAAAATTGTGCTTGCGCAGTAATTGTGGCAAAAAATAAACCTGCCATTGCCCAAATTTTTTTCATTAAATTGATAATTTATAATTTACGAAAGGCAAAATAATAAAAAAAATATGAAATATAAGGTTTATTTTTTGTTAATTTTTGGTTGTTTTAACAATAGTTGTCTCTACAACCATTCTAATATTTTCTCTGGTGGGCGAGCTATAATAGCTTTTTCACCATCTATAACAATCGGTCTTTCAATAAGTTTAGGAAAAGCGTGAAGTAATTCAATAATATCATTTTCTGTCATATTTTCCTTTTTATTTTCTTTCCAGATGGGTTCATTTTTACGAACTAATTCAATAGCTGGAATATTTAATTTCCTTAAAATATCCTTAATTTCATCAATACTTGGAGGATTTTTTAAATAGTCAATAATTTCTACATTAGCATTTTTTTCATTTAAAAAAGCTAAACAACCTCTACTTTTACTACAAAATGAATTATGATAGATTTTCATTATATATTTT
>CALFOY010000078.1 GCA_937919265.1 uncultured Capnocytophaga sp.
GGGATGAGAGAAAGCCTTCTAATGTTCAAGCAACACAAAAAGACTTTGGAGAAATCCTTTTTGAAGATTATGATCCTGAAAAAATAAACGAAATAATATATAAATAGTTTTTGAGAATATAAACGAACATATATAGCTAATTTTGTATATGCTAATATAAATGGTAATAAAAACGAAGCCTCTGGAGATGGTTGGCGATTTAGAGGAAGTGGCTTAATACAACTAACTGGTAGAGGAAACTTTAAAATGGTAAATGACAAAATTGAAAAACTATGGGGACAAAGTATTTTAACGGATAGTGGAGCAGATCAAGTTCGTGAAAATCTAGAATTAGCTGTTCTTACAGCTATGGGATATTTCGCAGCAAAAAGAATCAATAGAATAGCTAATGGAGCTAGTAGTGATCAACAAATTAAAAAAGTGTGTCTAAAAGTAGGAAATGATGTTGATATAAAAATAAACAATCGTAAAACTAAAAACCATGAAGAAAAAAAACGCTTCTTTAAAGATAAAAGTTCTAAAACTTTCAAAACAGATGAGTGCTTATGGGGAAAAGGAGGTAATGGCAAATGGCATGAACCAATAGATAACCCCCAAAGGACTTACTATAATTCAGAAGGATATCACAAAGAACAAAACGGAGCTTTTGGAATGGTAAGGCTAACCCCTAATGGAGATTCTAAAGGGCATCAAGGACTTGATATTTTTGCAGATATTGGGACTCCTTGCTATGCTTGTCTAGATGGTGAGATTGTTAGTTACTCTAATGAAGGCAATAATGGATATGGGAATGTATTAGTTTTAAAAGTTTCTGGAGATGAGTTAAGGGGAGCAAAAAATAATTACACATTAGAATTTGCATCTGAAATGATAAAAGGAGACGGATTTGATGAAAATGCTTCTGAATATTATTTAAGATATGCTCATTTATCTTCTGCTGTAAAAACATCGGGATATGTTAAGGCAGGGGAGCTAGTTTGCTATACTGGAGATACAGGAAATGCTAAGGATGTTATCAACCCTCACTTACATTTTGAAATAGCTATGAAAAAGAAAGGAAATGGATATGGCCTAGTGAACCGTTGTAATCCTGCTTTCTTTGTTAATTTAACATCTATTGATAAGAAACTTCAAGATGAAGTAAAGAACAAAAGAAGTAAAAAGAAATAAATAACTATGAAACCAAGAGAGATTATATGTTTTTTCGCCGTATTTTTTGTGTCATACTTCAATAGTTTTTCTCAAAATTATTTAAAAATCAATAAAGAAAATATTTACTTTAATGATGTGAATGAATTTGAATCTATTAATGGTAATATTTTTAAATTTGATAATATTCAATTAATAACTGATGCTAATAATTGTTTTACTTTAAAAAAGAAAGGTATTAAAATTGCTGATATTCCTTTAGATATAGAATATGAAGGACCTGGATATAATATATACAATTTTAGTAATAAAGGAAATAAAAATCTGAGGGTAATTCTCATTGAGGCCTCTGCTGATATAGGAGTAGCTTGGTACTTTTTTATTTTTATGGAAGGCGATAAAATTATAAAAAAGAATTACATAAAAGAACCTCGGCACAATTCTGATTTTATCACTATCAAAGACTTTTTAAAGATTTCATATTCTAATAAAACTTTAACTTTTAGATTTGTAAAGAAGTATATTGCTAAATATTCAAAAATACCTAAAACTATAAAAAAAGATAATACATATATGTACGTTTTTATTCATATTTGAAAAATGAAAACAACCTTTCTCATATTATACTCATTTCTGTTGTTAAGTACTTGCCAACAACAGCAAGTTCAGTATGACAATAATGTAGCCACCACTACAGTTACTGAAACCGTGGAAGAAGATACTTCTAATATCAATGATTTTTGCTTTAATGAAGATGGCTTTCAATACACTCAATTGGGGTTAGCTTGCAAAAAAGGTGATTTAGAAGCCGTGAAAACACTTCTTGCAAAAGGAGCAGATAAACATTCTGCTAAACAAAAAGGAGAGGAAAAATTCGATTCTTTTTTAGTTGCTCTTGAAAGTGGCAACTTACCCTTGGTAAAATATCTCTTTGAAAACGTTTTTTATAAAGGACGATCGAAACTTGGAGAAGGTGATTATTATGTACCAGGAAGTAAATATATTCTTCGAACAAGTCCTCTTATCATAGCTTGTAAATCCAACAGCTTACCAGTAGTAACTTATTTATTACAAAAAGGAGCTTCCCCCGAAAGTGTACCGCTACCTTATCCACAAGACTATTTTCGGGAATCACCTCTGTTGATAGCGTATGAAAAGAACAACTACGAAATGGCTAAACTACTTATCAAAGCAAATGCTGATTTAAGTGATCGTGATAGAACAGATAGGTATTCTCTTGCTGATGTATTTGTTAAAAGAGGGGGTAAATGGCGAGATTTAGTATTTGGAGATAATAGCATAGATAAAATCATCTATTCAAAGAAAAAGGATTTAAATGGTGATGGTATAGACGACTCCATACTCATCTACCAACCTAAAAATAATTTAAATGGTGGAGCTTATTTCGTAACGAGAATAAGGCTTAGTGAAAAAGGCACTTTCAAAGAGTTTATAAACGATTTGTTGTTATATAGTGCCTATGAAGAATCTAATGATGGTTCTAGGACTGATGCAAAAGGTTTTATGGGGATTACTTTTGAGGGCAATACTTTTACAATAAAAGAAAACTTTATGACAATACCTGTGTTATTTTGGTATACTACTTTTGCTATTGACCCAGAGACGAATAACATATTAGCTGTTAAAAAAATATGGGTAGATAAAAATGGTGAGGAACAGAATGTGGATAATTTAAACAATACCCCTTTCGAAGAATATAAGAGAAAATAAAACAAGAAACTATTTCTAATCAGACTTTAGCAACTTACATACTTTAAGAAACTATCGAAAATTTGATTGCAAATGTCCCCCTATTCCTCTCCCTCTTCTTTCCTTATTAAATGTGCTAATTCAGGGTCGTTTTCAATGCGGGTGAGCTCGTCAGTGATGAGCTGGATAATGTCAGTTTTTACTTGCTTGTAATTGGCTTGGATTTGTTGTTGCATTTGGTCTTCTCCGTTTTCGTCTTCAAAGGAGAGGATTTGAGGTATTTTCTGGTAGGCTTTCGTCTCAGCAGCTACTTTCTCATTATCTACTATAATTTGAGCGTGGAATATCTTCTGCTCGATACGCTCGTCAAAATTATCAGAAACAGCTCCTACAAACATCCCTTGGGTAAGATTGGATATTTTGCTGGCAGGAATCAAACTATCCAATTGTGTAGATATGGAGGTAGAAGTATCATTGCGGTTAATCGTAGTAGATTGTCTTTTCTGCAATACCTTTCCAAAACGTTCTGAAAGAGTTTTAGCTGTTTCCCCTACTACTTGTCCGCTAAAGATATTCCCCACTGTATTTTGTATCACCTTACTTTCCTTATCGCCATAATCACGGGTGAGCTGTGAATAATCTTGAAAACCTAAACAAACAGCTACTTTATTGCTTCGGGCTGTGGCTATTAGGTTATCCAATCCCCTAAAATAAATCGTTGGTAGCTCGTCAATAATCACAGAGGATTTGAGCTGCCCTTTTTTGTTGATGAGCTTTACAATACGTGAATTGTACAACCCTAAAGCTGCTGAATAGATATTCTGCCTATCAGGATTGTTGCCTACACAAAGGATTTTGGGTTCTTTGGGATTATTGATATCCAACGAAAAATCATCACCTGTCATCACCCAATAGAGTTGAGGCGAAATCATTCGGGAGAGTGGTATTTTAGCACTGGCTA
>CALFOY010000079.1 GCA_937919265.1 uncultured Capnocytophaga sp.
CCTGTTTTATTTGATTGATTTTATTAGCGACAATAGTTCTTCTCGCTTCTAATTGCTCTTTATTCATATCTGTAATAATAATGCTTCAAAATTCAGTTTTTACTCAGTAATGGGGCTTATTGTAATTATTTTGTATTTTTTGCAATTACACGTGTTATTAGTGAAAATTTCACCTTTTTTTTGCGCATATTTTTACCTGTTTTAGTGTGAGAAATTTCTTCTTCTACATCATTAATAAAAATATGTTGGTGGATTATAGGAAAACCTAAAACATCTACACCTACTTGATACTCTACTACTTCTGTTATCATAATTAAAAGTTTTTAATATACTACATCAAAAATTAAATCTGTTACGGGTTATTCTTGTTCTTCCTCGTAGAGTGCTAATCTTTTTTCTAAGATATTAGCGTAAGCCGTCATCGTGTCATACTGCATTCTTAGTAAATTGGCTTGTGTCGTGTCTATTTGTTTAATTTTCTCACTTTTCAAGAAATTTTTTAACTTTCCTATTTTTTCTCTAAGTTCGTCTTTTTCTACACGAACACGCTCAAATGCTTGTTGTTTTTCTTTGTTCATACCTTTTGCTTATTGTAATTATTATAAATTTTATTATTTTTTAAAATTTTTATTTGAAATTGTTTTAGCTATGCCATCTCTCACGCATTGCGTATAATTTTTTTTACAAAAATCATTTTCTATAAAACGAGCTTCAATTTCCATTGGCGCATTATCGTAGCCGTACTCTCTCAACTCCTTAAAATATTGAAAATAAAAAGGTAATAAATTCATTTGTTGGTATTGTTTCCAATGGACTAATTCGTGTTCCAAAAGTTCCATATTATTTTTATATTCTTCTTTTATGAATATCCCAAAGGGAGGAATAGTTTGAGCGTTATATCCTTTAGGCAATGATTTTACATAATAGATTTTTGGAGGTCTATTACGTTTATATTCATTGAAAAAATATAAAACAATACCAAAAATGATTATTTTTTTCATATCAAAATTTTATTATACTACATCAAAAATTAAATCTGTTACGGGTTGTTCTTGTTGTTCCTCATCTTGCAATAATTGCTGATAAAAAACGCTATATTTCAGCTCACTAAGCGGTAAGGCGTTGTACCTGTTTTTTGATGGATACACAAAATTTTCTTTTGGGTCATCAAATGTTTTTGTAAAGAGAATAATATCTCCGTCAAACTCTGAGGTTGAACCACCTCGCATTTTTCCGTCTGAGGTCTGCTGAAAAATCACTAAAAATAATTTCCCGTTATATTTTTTCCTTAAATCTTTATCAACTAAAAATTTACTATCCATTTCTCTAAGTTTGGCGAAACTATCAATAACGATAACTTCATTTTCATTAATAAGGTTTTCAAGCCCGTCAAGGGTTTCATTTTCTAATACAGAAATATTATTTTGCGCTTGGCTATCAAGGTATTGCGTTACTTTATCGAAATACAATTTACTCTCTGGGTGTTCTTCTAACGAAGCGTGGCCAACTTTGTAATTTTGAGCTAACGCATTCATAAACTGAAAGGCAAAGCGAGTTTTTCCACTTCCTGCGCCTCCTGTGAGCGTGATTACATTACTACCGATATTTTTACGTTCTATTTCGCCTAAAAACGTACTCAAATCAGGGTTTTCAATATTGAATATTTCAAAATTTCGTCCCTGAAACGCTTTTATTTTATTGGAAATGCTGTTTGAACTCGGTTGTATTTCTTTTTTTTCTTGTTCCTGAACGTAAAAAGGCATTGATAATCCGTATTTTTTGTCTATTTTCTTAACATTGCCCCTTACTTTTTTCCCCTCTTTATTTAAAAAAGAAGCTATTTGAGTGATAATGTTAAGACCTAAATTAGTTAAATTATAACGCCTAAGTGTTTCATAATTCTCTAAACGAGTGAATAGTTCATTTTTGTTTGAGAAATATTTATCAAAAACTTTTAGCTGAATTTCATTATAAGGGTTTGTTTCTTCTATAGTAAAGAATTTAGTAGGTTTTTCTTCAAAACCGAAAGCCCAATAAAATATTTCTACAGCTTTATAACTTTTAAAATATTTCCTATTTTTCTGAGATAGAGATTTAAAAAACTCTTTTAAATTATTTTCTATTTGTACATTTTCTTGAAACCCTTTTTGCTTTCTTTTCTCATTTTGTTCAAAAGCTCGGCTACTCAATTCATCAGAAGCAATTTTATATTCATAAGCAAACTCCCTTTCTAAGGGGTGGTATTTTCCCTTTGGGTCAATAATTCCGTAATCTTGGAAGTACCAACCTTTTTTTAGCTTTCCTTTTTCTGTAAGCGCTTCTTTGAGAATACCCTCGTGGCGGGGAGCATTGAGACCTAAATTTTCGTCTTTTTCCTTGCGGGATAAAGATTTTTTTGTATCTTTGCCCTCAGAAAGCTGAGTTCCTTCGGCTGAGGGTAAACCCCCTTGTGGAACTCGGCTTTTCTTTTTGCCTACATCATAACTCTTTAGCTTTAGGTTTCTATCCTTATCCACTATAATTGATATCCTCAGATGTCTTTTTTCTCTGTCAATAGTAAGTTTTGACTTAAAATTCAGATAGCCTAAAATATCAGGGTGGTCTTGAGGCTTTCTATCTCCCCAATTGTTATAAGTAGAGTTCTTTATTAGTGTTTTGAGTTGAGCAATTACCGCTGTCTTTTCACTATACATAGCCTCACCGTGAGCTATTTTTCTACCAGCCTTATTGGTGAAAATAACTTCCTTTAAGTGTTTTTCTATAGTTACACTATCTCCTTTTAAGAATAGATTGTAATATCTCAAAGTAAAAGCACGCAACTCACTTACTTTCATATTTTTAAACCTTTCGGTAGAGACTTCAGTGATGGGAGCATTGAGACCTATATCATCAAAAAGCTCTTGGGAGTAATCCACGCCTGATAAGCCTTTTGCTTCCTCTAACTCTTTTAAGACAACTCTTAGTATTTCTATTCCTTTTTTATGTAATTCACCTTTGTATAAATATTCTTCATCTACTGCATTTTTTTTTATTTTTTTCCCTTCTATTGTATTGACAAAGTGTTTTTTTAAATCATTTATAAATTCATTGTTTAGTTTATCTGTTAAATAAAAAAAGAAGTCATAAAAATCTCTATCAGGAAGTTCTTTGTAATTATTTTTATATAGATTATTATTAATTCCTATAAGAAATCTATTAAAACTATGATAGTCAAGAACAATATTATATTTATCAAGAATACTCTTTAAAAACGCTGCTCTTTTTGTTCTTTTTGTGTGCCAATCTACTATTCCCTTAAAGAAAAACTCTTTGGTTTCTTTTTTATAAAAATCCTGAAGTCTCAAATCCCGAAAAAAATCTTCATACTTATTATCTAAATCAGGATATAATCGCCGTGCTTCTCCTGTCCAATTGACCATTTTTAGACATTCCTCCTTATTAACATTATCATAAATAAAGTCGCTTATCATAAGCCCTTTAGGGTTAAGATAGGATAAGTTAAAAATAAGGTCTATATGTTTCTCTCCTAAATCTTTCGCATTTTTATACATTTCATCATAAGAACGTCCTTTTTTTCTAATCCTTGTATAATACATTGCACGTTCTACAAGAGCTTTTCTTCCCTCAGCAGTTAGTTCAAGGTCATCTTCCTTTTTAATTTCTTCAGCCGTTTTTTTGTCTTTTTTTTCCTTTACTTTTACAGGTCCTGTTTCCTTTGCGGGGGCTTTTTTTACTAAAACACCATCTTTAATTAAGTATTTTACCGCATCAATTGCATTACCTGTTAGGGTTCTTTGCCACGCTTTAGCACTTGGCGCCCATTTGAAAGCACGTTTTTTCAAAGCATCACGAGTATTAGCATCAGGAATATTATCAAAGAATATTTGTACTCGCTGAGCTTCTTTATTGACTAAAATTCGCCCGTTTTCTATATCAAAATTTTCATCTTCTGACTCTTTGCTTTTTTCTAATAATGTTATACGTTCTTTAACTCTACGAATTTCAGCACTTATAGAAGAAATTCCTTTTATTAGAGGTAATCCGTGTCTTTCTATTTGTTCTACGTATTCCTTTGCTTCTTTTTGAGGAATATTATATTTTTCAAATACAGAAAAATCTTTAGTTTTTTGATATTCCTTACACGCCTTTTCGCTTCGTTTTATAAAATCTTTTTCAGCTTCTAATTGTTCTATTTTTTGATTTAGTTTTTCAATAGCGTTTTTATCGGTTCTTTTTATCGCTTGGTCTTTGTAAAACTGGTCCGGATTTCTTGCTACTTCATTTAATTTCTTTTCGGCTTTTTCAATGTAATCAATAAGCTCTTTATTTATTTCATACTCCCTTTTTTGTTTAGCTTCATTTTTTCTTAACTGACTACCTTTTATACCTGCTCTTCCTGTTACAGCCGTAGAAAAAGTGCCTGTACGAGCGCTAATCACTTCTTTATTTTTTTTCAAAATAACCGCATAATAACGCTCAAAGGCTTGATTATATTCTTCTAATCTATTATTTTCTTTTGCTTCTTCTACACTACTATTGTACAAGTTAAGCATAGAAGCTCCAAACATTTTTTTATCATTTTCGGCACGTCTTTCAGGGTCAAAAGAAACCCAATAATAAGAATTATACAAAGTTTTATAATCTAAATCCTCGCTAAAATCTCTTGGTAATTCTTTCTTTGCAGATGTTTTTTCTTCTGCTTTGCTTTCTTCTTCCTTTGCTTTTACAGGTCCTGTTTCCTTTGTAGGGGCTTTTTCCTCTGTTTCGTTTAGGATAAATTCTAATTGAATAGGCGCTATTTTCAAAGGGGTTATAACATCAGAATATTTATTCCCTGTATTTAAAGGCATAATTACCGCTAAATTATTGTTATCTGTTTTTATTTGAATAGGGTGATTTCCAAGTTCTTTAAAAATTTCTATTCTTATTTTCTTAGCCTCATTGCTTTCTAAAACCAATAAAACATCTAACAAGTTTTTTATATCAAACCTTTTTTCTTCTATATTCGATTTAATAGCTATTGTAAATACTCTTTTTAGCCCTGAAATTTTGGTTAATACTTCAAGTCCTGTTTTTAAATGTTTTATAAGCGGTTCTAATGGTATCCATTCTGTAAAATACTTTGGTTTAGGAAATAACACCCCTTTATAATTTGGAAAACCTCGCTCTAAATCTTTGTAAAACTCTTCTTTTGAGCAACCACCTAATTTTTCACATTTGAAATTAGGGTCATAAAAAGCACCTGTTTTTAATCCGTCATTTTTAGGACGATTTAAAACAACTATTTTTAGCGCATCTGTGGCTACATAGGTATCAGGTTCTATAAAAACGCATTGTAAATAAGGGTAAAGTTTGTCTTTCGAAACAATTGTTTTAAGGCTGTCTATTCCTTTAATTTTAGAAGCTTTATGCGACTTCTCAAAATCTTCAGTGTTAATAAAGCCTTGAGGCTCGTCTATTATCGCCTGTTTCTTTAAATCCTTTAAATTATCTTTTAAAAAATCTACCCCAACAAAGCCTTTTTCATCTGTATATTTTTTATAATATTCTTTATTTGTATCTTTAGAGAACTTTAAAAGAACCTTTGTAGGCTCTTGCAATAAGGAGAAATTAGACGCTTTTTCTCCCTTTGCTTTTACAGGTCCTGTTTCCTTTTTAGGTGTTTTCCCTTTTTTAGGTTTAGTTTCTTCAGTTGTTTTTTTTGAAGCCCTCTCGATATCTTCTATTGTATTTTTACCTAAATAATAGTTTATTATATTCAATGTAGGTTCTTTGATATCCCTTTTTAAGGTTAATGATTTGTTTATCAATAAATCATACCATACCTGATTAGAAAATTCTATTTTCTCCTGAATATTCTTAAACTTAGGAAAAGTATATTGATAGAGACCTTTTGCTAAGGCGTTTTCTTTTTTCTTGGTCCCGTCTATGTTTCCTAAGTCCGACCAGGAGAAAATAAATATTCCTTTGGTACTCTCAAGATGTAGTACCTCATAAAGGCGAGGATTTCCCTGATTTTTCAATCTTTCTTGTACGATTTTTATTATCTCATCAATAGCGGTTTTATCCGTTTCCTTTTTAGGCTTTTCTACCAATGAAATAGCCTCGTCTCTGCCTCCGTCTTTTTCAATGATAAAATAGATAAAGTCTTTTCCTTCTGTATATTTTTCTTCAATATGTTTTTTAGCCTCTTCGAAAGGATAAACGCCCATTCCGAAAGTGTAATTTCTAAGACCCTCTTCCGTAGTTTCATAATATTTTCCTTCACCATTTTTCCAAAAACTTTCCCTTAAGTCTTTTATATTGGGATTTGTATAAGAGAACACTGCAATTACACGGCTGGGTCTATTGTCTGTTATAACAACAAACTTATACTTTTTGTCTTTTTTAGTTTCCTTTTTAGAATTGTTTTCCTCCTTTGATTTTACAGGTCCTGTTTCCTTTTTAGGTTTGCTCTCCTTTTTAGGTTTTTCTTTCTTCTGTATTTTTACGACATTCCCTTTAACAAATTTCCACCCTTTACGTAACCTACCGCAATCGTCTAAGGCTTCTTTATAATTACCTGAATGTTGAGCGCCTGAAAGTCCTTGCGGGGCTTCAGGGTAAGAAATAATTTCTATTTCAAAACGATTAACATCAGGAAAAGCGTTTAGCGTTTTACTAATACGATATACCAGTGAAGCATTATTTTCGTCTTTTGCTTTTTGTAGTATATTTTCTAAATCTTTGCGATATGCTTTTGTTCCGTTTAAGGCATTAAATTGTTCAAGTGCAGTCATATAATTATTTTTTAGGGTTTAATAATAAAAATGCAATTGCCCCTATTATCAATAAATTAATAGGTGAAAAAATACTTTCTTGTTCTTTGCTTTGTGCGTTTTGAGAAGTAAGGTTATTATTTTGGGGCTGAATTAAATTATTTTGAGGAGCGTCTTTTTTTGCTGAGTCTTGTGTGTTTTGATTAACAACGCTATTATTTGCTGGTGGAATTAAATTATTTTTTGGAGTTTCTTCCTCAAATAAGTTTGGTATATCTATTCCATACCTACGAGGGTCGCTTAGTTCTTGTTTAATGAAATAAATTTCATTATTATGTTTAATTTTTTCTAATTCCGTTAGTGCAGGATTATTTATTTCGCTTTCATATTTACTTAACCCAATTAATAATTCCTCATTGCTTAAATATTTTCGCATATCGGGAGTAGAATAACTTGGAAACGTTCCATTAATAGACTTTAATTTAAGTTCATTAGGATTTGTTCCTGTAGGGTCGGCATTTCCTAATCCTTTATTTTTATTGTAGTAAAGAAAATTTTTCATTTTTGCCATTTTTTACATATTTTATAATTTTGCCTTGTTAAAGCAGATAAGGGGCAACCGCATAAATTACAACGCTTTATATGTATTGTTTTTTTCATAAAAGGGCAATTTTCACAAATAGATAAACGCCTTTGCGCTTCCTCCTCGATAATCGGATTTGTGCGCAATACAGCATTTTTATAGCCTTGTATTACTCCTTTCATTATTTTTGTTGTTTTTTCTGTAAATACAATTGATAAGCCATTACTAAAAGGCTCAAAGCTGAGATACTTATAGCTACCCAATCACGCAATGCTTCACCCTTAAAATATTGATTTTCTATATTCTTAACTCCTTTTTTTGCCATTTTTTTCCATTTTATATAAAAACACTCCTACAAGGGCGAATAAAGTCATTCCCGTTAAAAAACTTGTCTGTTTTATTTTTTTTTTGAATAGTCCCAACGAGATTTAACCCCTCGTATATCGTAATGTACAAAAGTACCATACAGCCCTAATCCTCCTTGTTTCATTTTCCCCTGAGAGATGAGATACTCAATAGCTTCATAAACTTTCTCAGGGCTTATTCCTTGTACTACAATATCTGATGCTTTCCCTTGCAAATGCTGACTAACGGGAGAACTTCCCTTGATTTTTGCGTTATGTTCTTTTGTACGATAACCGCTAACAATACGTATATTTTTATTCAAATAAGCCCGTAAAACTTCAAGGTTTTTAGCTACTTCAATAACATTTGGTAAATATTCAGCGGGTACAATAGTGCCATCGTGGCAATCAAATTCTTCTCTGGTGAAATTAGGTGTTAGTTTCATATTTTATTATTTTTTTTATTGAAAAATAGAGAATTGGTAAGGATAAAAGCCCTATTAGCCAATAGTTTAACTTTTTTTTTTGCTTCCGCTTTCATACATTTTAGCCTCAGCCCTGCGCCTTTGTGTAAGCCCCTCAGATACTTTGCCACTTGCCTTATTATATTCTAAAAATTGAGACAAAATATTAGGATTGTCAGGCGAGGCATTGACCATTTTTAAAAGCGTACTTCTTTGAAAATTTCCCTCACCAATATTATAACATAAGGATACAAGGGCATCAAACTGCGGTTGTGTAAGTGTAGCACTAACAAGCCTATTTACAACACGTTCAAAGTATAAAAGACTATGTTTTAGCAATTCTTCACCTCGTTCTAAACTTATAGGCGCATCGGTGATTTGTACCGCTTTCCCGTTAGGATAAAAAGTGTTTCCATAACCGATAGATACCCTTTTATGGTCAATTTTTGGGGTAGAAGTAAAACCCTCAAATTGTTTTATTAATGCTATTCCTGATGATGATATTTTCATTGTTACGAAAAAGATTGTTTTAATGTAAAAGTTTGTCCAAAGGCTTCAATGTCAATTTCAAAAATCATATTTTTAAGTATGTCCGTATAGCCTTTTAAATTAGCTGTGCCGTATTTTTGATATAAATCAAAAAATGCACTTCCTACGCTAAACGTATCCAAATTAACACGAATATTTTTCAAATATGCTCTCCCTCCTGATTTGATTTCAAGGCTATAAAGGTTTTCTATTGAAGCAAAACCAAAGAGTTCGTTTTTATTGTAAATTCTTAGAACTTTAGGAACTATTGCGCCTCCTGATGAGATATAAAAATCTTCTGCCGTTGGGTTAGAAATCACTAAATCAATATCTAACCAAATACCCGCAGGGGGAGCTATACCAACTTTTCCAACACCTGCAAAAGAAAATTTTAACTTAGAGAAAAGATTTTTTGCTTGGCTTATTTTGGCTGAGGTAAAACTCAAAAAGCTAATAGCTAAAACTGCAACAGCTCCCAAAATGATGTATTTTTTTTTAATATCTACCATAGATTAGTGTTTTTAGAGAAAAACATTATTTTTATTTTAAAGACTAACAAAAAAACGACAAACAGCAACGAAATAGCGCCTATTATGGCTAAAACTTTTACATATTTCGGTATATATGGCTTTTCTTTCTCAATTACGACCTCTTTAATACTTTTTTCTTGCTCATAATGAGACCTATAAGAATTAAATTGAGGAGAAAGTTTATTATATAAAACTAATTGATTTTGAAAAGCATCATAATAAATCCCTGTTTGAGTTTGCTCACTATTTTTTTGTGTTTTGATTAGAGAAAGCACACGGGTCAGCTCTTTTTTACAAAGCGTATCACATTCAGGAACAAGTGTTTGTATCTCAGGTATTTTAATAAAAATACTATCGTGAATAGCTTGTATTTTTTCTATAAAAATAGTATCCTGAACCCGTTGCCTTTCTATTTCATTTTTTATCTGTGTTTTTGTTTTGCAACTACTTAACAATAAAGCAATTATAATAATTTTTAAAATCGTTTTCATTTTAAACAAGGTTTATATTTTTTTTTAATGGCAAGAACTCTTTCTAAGTCTTCAATACGCTTACTTAAATCATCATTTATAGCTTTTAGGTCTTTAACTATTGATTTGAGTTCATCGTTTTCTTTTTGAAGCTCTTTATATTGTTTTCCATAGGTGTCTATAAAAATTTTATATTGTTCTTGAATTTTACCTAATACATCTGCTTCAATGATTTCGGCTTCTGCCTTACGCTTTCGTTTTTCTACAAAAGCACCTATAATTCCTCCCCCTAAAAGACTTGAAATTAAACCTAATAATATTTCTAATATGTTCATTGTTAGTTTTTTATATGTTATAATTTTTTATAGGTGTGTCCAATACTGAAACAACGGGAGGAATAAAACTATATTCATAATTATAATTTTGAGTATCTCCTTGTGGAGATATATCATTTCTTCCATAAAAAGAGGTTTTAAAAATAAAGAACACATAAAGGGTAAAGTGCCTCCTAATTTCAAAAGGTATTTTAAATTCTTTTATACCTATATTTTCAAAACTTCCAGAATGACCAAGAGCAGGTCTATAGGCTATTTCTTTATTAAATATATATCTTTCATTTTGGGGGTCTTCATAATTCCCAGACCAGGATAAAACAACGGCTTCTAAGGTTATTTTCCCATCTAAAATACCATAAAAATTGCCTGTTAGTAGTTTTTCTCCCAAATTGAAAGATAAAGTATCCCCCTCTATTCCTGTTATAGGTAATTTTAAACGATATTTATCTTCAAAATGTGGTATTACAGGGTCATTATATTGAGTGTTAAACTCTTTTTCAGTAAGTGTTTCAGATGGTATATTATTATCAAATAAAATATCTTTTTCAAAATTTTCAATAAAAACTTCATTAGTTAATTTTTTTATTGAAATTTTTGCTCCCTTTTTACCTACACGAGGTCTATCGCCTATTATTTTTGTACCTGAAACTTTAATAGCTTCTCTTTCAGATAAGTTGTAGATTTCAATTATTGCACCTACGGGCAAATTACTTGTATCAATAATTGAATAACTTGGATTTTCGGGTATATAATATTTTTTAAAAAAAGCAGTGTTTTTTAGTTTAGCAATATTATTTTCTACATCTGCAGTAGTTTCATTTAAAGGCTCGAATTTTAAATTTTGTTCAGAAAAACCATCTGTGCCTCCTGTGTTTTTTTTCTTTGATATTTCTTTGGTTTTCTCTATAATTTTCTCATTAAAATCTTTTTGAGTATTATCTTCTTTTAAACCTAAGTATTCGTAAGATTGTACTAATAATACTTTTTCTTCTGTGGTATTTTCTTCTGGTTGTGGTATAATTCCTGTCTCTTATACACATCTGACGCTGCCGACGAAGAGG
>CALFOY010000080.1 GCA_937919265.1 uncultured Capnocytophaga sp.
AGCGTCACATGTGTATAAGAGACAGTTATTGTACCTTTGTAATAAAAAAGGAATATGCAAATATATAAATTTGGAGGGGCGTCTGTAAAAGATGCTGATGGAGTACGAAATTTGGCTAAAATACTCCAAAATGTTGGGTATTCTAACACTCTTATTGTTATTTCAGCAATGGGAAAAGTAACGAATGCTTTAGAGAAAATAGTTGAAAATTATTTTTTTCATAAAGAAAAACTTTCAGAAAGTATTGAAGAAGTAAAGAAATTTCATTATTCTATAATAAATGAGCTTTTTGAAAATAAAAACCATCCTGTTTATTGGAAAGTAGATGGACTTTTTGCAGAATTAATTTCTTTTTTAGATAGAAATAAGTCTCCAAAGCATAGTTTTGTTTATGATCAGGTTGTAAGTTTTGGAGAATTAATCTCTACTACTATAATTAGTTTGTATTTGAATGATAATAATATTAAAAATACTTGGCTTGATGTTCGAAATTTAATAAAAACTAATGATAATTATCGAGAAGCCGATGTTAATTGGGACGAGACAAAAAGAAATATACAAAATAATGTAAATAAATCTTTATTAAATATCACACAAGGTTTTATAGGTAGTGATACTAACTTTTTTACAACAACGCTAGGGCGTGAAGGTTCTGACTATACAGCCGCTATTTTTGCTTATTGTCTTGATGCTCATAGTGTTACTATATGGAAAGATGTTGCTGGGGTACTCAATGCAGACCCTCGTTATTTTGAAAAAACTCAATTACTTGAAAAAATACCTTATCAAGAAGCAATAGAATTAGCTTTTTATGGAGCGTCTGTTATTCACCCAAAAACCCTACAACCACTACAAGAAAAAGAAATTCCGTTAAATGTACGTTCTTTTATTGAACCTAATGAAAAAGGAAGTTCTGTTTGTAAAATAGAGGAACTCGTACCTAAAATACCTTGTTTTATTTTGAAACAGAATCAACATTTGCTTTCTCTTTCTTCTCTTGATTTTTCTTTTATTGGAGAAAATAATATTAGTTATATTTTTAATATTTTATCAGAATATAAAATAAAAGTGAGTTTAATGCAAAATTCTGCAATTAGTTTTAGTCTTTGTATAGAAGATAAATTTAATAATTTAGCACTTTTATTAGAGAAGTTAAGAGAAAAATTTCATACGGAATGTATTGAAAATGTCAAACTTTATACCATTCGCCACGCAGATAATAAGGCTGTAGAACAGATAGAAAAAGGACAAAATATTTTACTTAAACAAATATTACAAAATACAATCCAGCTTATTCTTTGTTAGTTTTTAGGAGATTGAATAAAAAAAGAATTAGAAAAATGTTTCTAATTCTTTTTTTTATATATGGAGAAAAAATTTCAATTAAAAAAAGTAACGTTTAAAGGCTTCCATAGCTTCATAGTGAGCAAAACCTAATGCGCGAAGGCGTCGAGCAGTTTCTGAATTACGTTCTTCTGCACGTTGCCAAAATTCTCTCATATCACTTCCCATATACATAGCTCCATCTTTTTGAGATTGGTGGAAGAAAATAGCTTGACGTTTACGTAATACTTGGTCTCGAGTCATAGGAACAATCATTTCCATTTCGTGTACATCCCATTCGTGCCAAGCGCCTCGGTATAACCATACCCAACAATCTTTCATAAAGTCTTCATTTTTAAGTCTTTCAAGTGCGGCAAAAATACCATCTAAACAAACTTTATGAGTTCCGTGAGGGTCAGCTAAGTCTCCAGCAGCGTATATTTGGTGAGGTTTTATTTCTCGGATTAGTTTTTCAATAATTTGTATATCTTCTTCACCAATAGGCTTTTTATCCACAGCTTGTGTTTCATAAAAAGGAAGGTCAAGGAAATGAACGTTTTCATCAGGAATACGGAAATAACGAGTAGCCCCAAAGCTTTCATATCTACGGATAGTTCCTTTTAGTTTCCAAATATCTAAATCTTCTTTTTCGTTAGGTTTTTTATTGTTTATTTTAGAAATTAAATCTTCAAAGAAGCCATTTTCTTGTCCTTTACGAGAAAGCATTTTACCTGCAACTTCCATAAAACGAAGAGCTTCAGTATTAGCAACTGCGGTACTTCCTGAGGTTTGATAAGCAATGTGTACTTCGTGTCCTTGTTCTACAAGACGATCAAAAGTTCCTCCCATAGAGATAACATCATCATCAGGGTGAGGGCTAAATATAATAACTCTTTTTTTGTGAGGCAATTCTCTTTCAGGGCGGTACTTATCGTCAGAGTTTGGCTTACCACCTGGCCAACCTGTAATAGCTCTTTGGATTTTGTTGAATACTCTGATATTCAAATCATAAGCGGATTCTTCAACTAACAAATCTCCTAAACCATTTTCTAAATAATCTTCTTCACGAAGAGCAAGAATAGGTTTTTCTAATCGTTCGGCTAACCAAACAACAGCATATGTGATTTTTTCTAAATCATTCTCAAAATTGTATTCTCCAACAAGCCAAGGTGTTTGGAAACGAGTAAGTTCTGTTGCAGCAGTTTGGTCAATAACAAAAGTTGTATTATTATGTTCTTGAAGGAAAGTAGCAGGGATTTGAGAAGAAATTTCGCCTTCAATGGTTTTTTTGATGATAGAAGCTTTATTAACTCCCCAAGCTAAAAGTACAATTCTGCGAGCTGCAAGAACAGTACCTACCCCCATTGTAATAGCTCTGGTAGGAACATTTTTGAAACCATCAAAAGCCTCAGCAGCGTCCATACGAGTTACTTTATTTAAGTTTATCATACGAGTAGCTGAATTGATATTTGAGCCAGGTTCATTAAATCCGATATGTCCTGTTCTACCTATGCCAAGTAGTTGAAAGTCAATACCTCCCGCTTTTATAATAGCTTCTTCGTATTGATTACAAAAATCACGAACATCATCTATATTTATCGTACCGCTAGGAATGTGAATGTTTTCCTTTTTTATATCAATATGATTAAATAAATGTTCGTGCATAAAATGCCAATAGCTGTTTTTATCTTCTTTTGGCATTGGATAATATTCATCAAGGTTGAAAGTGATAATATTTTTAAAGCTTAAACCTTCTTCTTTGTGAAGACGTACCAACTCCTGATAAACTTTAATAGGTGAAGAGCCTGTTGCCAATCCTAAAACGCAAGGTTTTCCTTGTGCTTCTTTCTCTTTAATAAGGTCTGCAATTTCGTGAGCAACCGCTTTGGAGGCTTCATTGGCATTGTTAAAAATAACATTGTGAATTTTTTCGTATCGAGTTTCCTCTAAGCGTCCTGCTGGTTGGTACTTGATACTTTTGTCGTTTTTAGAATACAAATGGTTCATTTTAGTATCTTTAAATAAATTATTTTTGTTAAAATTGAAAGGCAAATTTACGATTTTTTTTTGATTTAAAGTAGTAAAAATTGTTTTTTTATTAGTAAAAAATAGATTTTAATTTAAGAACAATTGTGTTATAAAAAGTTAATTTTTATTAATATCTTTTTTAAAGATAATTCTTCTTATATTGATTAAATTTATTACATTTGCACAAAAAAATTATGAGAAAAATAACATTTTTTTTATTTATATTTTTTATATCTTTTGCTTGGGCTCAACAAAAATACACACTTAGTGGAATTGTATCTGATGCAACAACAGGAGAAAAGTTGCTTGGGGTAAATTATACAATAAAAAATGCTAACACAGGAACAACAACTAATGAATATGGTTTTTATTCTATAACACTTCCAGAAGGCAAATATGAAGTAGTGATAGAGTATTTGGGCTATCAAACGATTTATGAAACAATTCATTTGACAAAGAATATAAGAAAGGAATATAAACTTCAGCTTGAAGCTATAGAACTAACAGGTGTTGAGGTTTCTGCTAATTCTGTTATACAAAAAACAGAAATCAGAAAGCCAGAAATGAGTGTTGCTTCTATTCCTATTGCTACGATAAAAAAACTTCCTGTGCTTATAGGTGAAGTGGATATTGTTAAATCTTTACTTCAACTTCCAGGTGTTAGCAATGCAGGGGAGATGTCTTCTGGGTTTAATGTTCGTGGTGGAGCTGTAGATCAGAATCTTGTACTTCTTGATGAGGCTACTATATTCAATTCTTCTCATCTCTTTGGTTTTCTTAGCGTTTTCAATGCTGATGCTGTTCGTGATATGAAATTATATAAAGGTGGAATACCTGCTCGTTACGGAGGTAGAGTTTCTTCTGTATTAGATATTTATCAAAAAGAAGGAAATAAAAATAATTATGCATTCACTGGCGGTATAGGTCTTTTATCTTCTCGTTTGCTTGCTGAAGGTCCTATCGTGAAAGATAAAGCTTCATTTTTGGTTGGAGGAAGAGGCTCGTATGCTCATTTATTTTTAAAATTAACAGATAATAATAATTCTGCATATTTCTATGATTTGAATACAAAGCTTTCTTATCAAATCAATCAAAATAATACTTTATATCTTTCTGGATATTTTGGAAGAGATTATTTTAATCTAAGTGAAAACTTCCGTAATGTTTATGGTAATACTTTGTTCAATTTACGTTGGAATCATCTTTTCAATGATAAAATTTTCTCAAATTTGTCTTTAATTTTTAGTGATTATTACTACGGATTTAATTTTGATTATGTAGGCTTTAAGTGGACATCAGGAATAAAGAATCTCAATTTTAAATACGACTTCAAACACTACTTAACAGATAAGATAAAACTTTCATACGGCTTACAGGGCTTGTATTATACATTCTCACCAGGTAAATTGGAGCCTACTTCTTCTACTTCTACAATAAGACAGAAAATTTTAGATAATAAATACGCTTTTGAGAACGGATTTTATATCGATGCAGAGCAATCTATAACTTCTTCACTTAATATTTCTTACGGATTACGTTTAAGTACCTTTTATCATTTAGGAAAAAGAAATGTAAATACTTATGCTAATGATGAAGCAGTCGTATTCAATAAACAAAGACAAATTTATCAGAAAGGAACACCCAATGGCGTAAAATATTATGGTAGTGGAAAGATAATTGATGTATATTCTAATCTTGAGCCACGTTTTACAATCTCTTATGCACTGAATGATAACAAATCTATCAAAGGAAGTTACGCTAGAACCTCTCAATATCTTCACCTTATATCCAATACAGCTTCTCCAACACCTCTTGACGTTTGGGCTCCTAGTGATAAATATCTAAAACCTCAAATTTCAGATCAATTTGCTATTGGTTATGCTACTAATTTTGTTCGTGATAAATATAGTTTCGAAGTTGAAGCCTATTATAAAGAGGTAAAAAATAGATTAGACTATATTGATGGTGCAGATTTGATAGCTAATGAAGCTATTGAACAAGTTTTACTCAATGGACAAAGCCGAGCTTATGGTTTAGAGTTTCTTTTACGTAAAAATACAGGCAAACTCACTGGTTGGATAGCTTATACACTATCAAAATCTCAACAACAAACTGCTGGGCGAACCAATGAAGAAATAGGAATAAACAATGGAGATTGGTACAACACACCGTATGACAAACCTCACGACATTTCAGTTACAGCAACCTATTCGCTTTCGCCGAAATGGACATTTGGAGCCGTTTTTAACTTACAAACAGGTTTGCCAGCAAATTATCCAGTAGCGCGGTACAATTATATGGGTATGACGATACCAAATTATAGCAAACGTAATGAATATAGGCTACCTTTATACCACAGGTTAGATGTTTCTGCTACATATACCCCCCAAAATAATAAGCGTTGGAAAAGTGAATGGACGTTTGGTATCTACAATGTATATAATCATAAAAATGCGGTATCTATTTCGTTCAGAGAAAATGCAGATACACATAAAAATGAAGCTGTAAAACTGTCAATCTTTGGTATTGTGCCAAGTGTTACATATAATTTTAGCTTTTAAAAGAATTTTTAAATACAAATTAATATCATTTCGTATTAAAAAACATTTAATAAAACTGAAATATAGTAAAAAAATAAGTTAGAAAGTTTATTTTCAGTTGAAATTATATTGTTTAAAGTGTTAGATAAGTTGTTTTTAATTGAAAATATAGAAAATAACACATAAAATGATGTGATTTTAGTTTAAAAGTATAAAAATAATGTGTTCAACGGATTGTTTTCAGTTTGAAAATATAAAAAGTATAGGTTAGAAAGTTTGTTTTCAATTGAAATCATACTTTTTCCTTTCTTATTTTTATATATTTAAAAAAATGAAATATAAAATAATGTGAAAATAAATATCAGAAATATAATTATTAAATAAAAATAAACGTTATGAAGTTAGAAATTAAAAAATATATAACTTTTTTAGTTGCAATATGGTCTGTTAGTCTTTTTTTTACTTCTTGTGAACAGGTTATAGACCTTGATTTGGATACACAAGAGAAACAAATAGTCGTAGATGCATATATTGATTGGGAAAAAGGACAAAATAAAGCCTTTCCAATAGTCAAATTGACTTATAGTATGCCTTTTTTTAGTGAAAATTCACCAGAAAAAATAAGTAATGCTATTGTTAAACTAAAAACTTCATCCAATCAAGAATATCAACTCATTGAAGCAACTCAATTAACACAATCTTTTACAGGAATTCCCACTGATCCTAAAGGATTTTACATATATGAACAAGGAATTACGCCTGTTTTGGGTGAAGAATATACCATTTCAATTGAAAGTAATGGAAAACATTACATTTCTAAAGCAAAAATGAAAGAAGTTCCACAGATAAACCTCAATAGAGTAATTCAAAAAGAAAATGCAGGGATATTTAAAGACCAAATCGAATTGAAATTTTTCTTTGATGCAGCTCCGAATGAAGAAACTGCTTTCTTCGTAGTCTCAAAGGGCTCAAGAGATAAAAGAGAAAGTTACTTTTCACTTGATAGCCAATTACTTTCCAACGGGAAATACTTCTTTACACTTACAGGATTAGATGAAAAGTATCAAAAAGGAGACGTTGTGGATATTGTACTATACAGAATATCATTAGAATATAAGCAAATAATTGATTTATTAATAAGAAATGCTACCAACACAGGCACAAGAGGTAGAGGAGGGATATTTACTATTCCAAATCGTATCTATGGAAATGTAATCAATACAGAAGATCCAAAAGAAAACCCTTTAGGAGCATTTAGAGTATCACAATATACCAAAGTAAGTTATACTATAAAATAAATCTTACTTATTTAAAACTATATTATTACTAAAATATATACAAATACTATTTTTTCTGCAAAAAACGAATTGTTTTTAGAAAAAAATAGATTTGCATAAAATATTTTTGTCTTGAATATTAATAATTTTCAAAATATTTATATCCTG
>CALFOY010000081.1 GCA_937919265.1 uncultured Capnocytophaga sp.
TCCTTTTGTTACTCAATATGGCTTACAGGAAGAGTTTGAAAAGTACAACATCAAAAAAGCAAATGATACAGCGGAAGATTATGTTGTTCAAGATGATTTATTGTATTTTTCCCTCTTTAATCAACTAAGATTTGGTATTTTAGACATCAATACCAAGGAGATTATCTATGTTTCAGAGCCTATTGCAGTAGTGGAAAGAGATGATTGTTTTACCCAGCTTAAAGATTTAAAAGTCTCAGAAAATAAGGTGTATATCTTAGATAGTAATCACACGTTGCATATTTTTGAACGTGAAGAATAACATCTAAGCTATTGTATTTTTTTCAGAGAAATGACTATTTTAGCACCCTATAAAAGTCCTTATAGAAATTTATAAAAAAGCAAATGCTGACCCTTCTACAAGCCAAGAGATCATAAAAGAGTTAACAGAAGAGACCAATGATTTTTCAATCATCTTGAATATAGCTCCTACCAATACTCGTTTTTTCCAAAGAGGTTGGTATCATCCTGAGCAAAGAAAAGTATCTGTCTATGCGATGGAAAGGACAATGGTACCTATTAAGACTACTCACGGACAAGACATTACTCCAAAAGACATAAAGGGAGAAAAGATTGGGGAACTCTCACCACTTTCTTTTGTACTCATCTACAAGACTAATAGTGGTGTTTCTCTGATAGAAGAAGCTTTGAGTACAGCAGGATCGTCTTCGATCTATTATGCTGTCCCTGCTATATTCTTGGATTATTATCAGCATAAAAAGCACTTAGATAAGATAGAGAAAGACGCAGCCTTTGCCTTTGATATGCTCACAATAGGCAGTAGTGGCGGTGTTGCTTTAGCCACTAAGATAAGTAAAGTACGCAGAGTTTGGGCTACGATAGAAGTTATAGGAGCAGTGGGCAATATAGCAGCGAATACCGCTCAGAGTATGAACACTAACCTACCTTTTGCCAAAGCTGTACATTACTATAACTTGGCGATGGGAGTTATAGGGATAAAGAATATAACACAGTTAGGATATGGTGTTGCTAAAAACCTTGCAAAGAATGTCAAAAACAATGCTAAGTTATTAGAGAACTATGAGCACTGGCAGCGGGAGGTTGCACAATTAGACAATCTCCCACAAGCGGAAAGACAGCTAATAGAGAACCAAAGAGAGGTTTTGAAAGGATTGGAGCTTACTAATGAGGTCAAGGGTGTAGAGAACTTAATAAAAACAGTCAATACTGAGCAAAAACTGTTAAAAAACGGGAAATTTATTGATGACCTTTTAGAAGCAGATTATCAAAAATACCTTACTAGAAAATCTAAACAAGGTAAAACCCCAAAAGACCGCTTAGAATGGAAAGAATCTCGTGATTATTGGTTAAATGATTCTCCTATGGCAAGAGGAAATAAATTTAATGATACAGCAAAGAATGGTAAATGGTATAAATACAATGAAGTTCATCTCGAGAATGGGAAAAGATTAGATTCTTACGATGAAATAAAAGGAGAAATTGTATCCCGAAAAGCAACCGATTTAGAAAGTATTGAACTTTCTACTTTTGAGAGTTATCTAAAAGAAATGAAAAATAAATATTCCAAAGGAATAAAAATTCGTTCTGATAAATACCCTGATTTAGATGGAAAAACTTTAGAAGGTAAACAAATTTTAGAAATCCCTGAGAGCAATAAAAACTTTGATAAAATACAAGAGTATATAGATTTAGCTAAAAATAAGTATAACATAGAAATAAGATTTAAACCAGAATAGTTATGATAAGTAAAAAAGAATTAGAAATTTTTGAAAAAATACATCTGTATGATAGATATAGCTACATAAGTAATCAATATAGATATGAAGATAAATCAAAGGATTATTCTAATGATAAAACTATAGAAATAGTTAAAGAATTGGGATATTCT
>CALFOY010000082.1 GCA_937919265.1 uncultured Capnocytophaga sp.
TTACTTATGAAAAAATATATTTTATTACTTTTGCTTTTTTCAAAATTATCTATTAAAGCACAAGATTTTGTTGATAATTCTCCTTTATTTGGAGTGAAAGGAGGGTATAATTATGCAAATTTACAAGGTTCACCAGCAGAAAACACTTCTTTTTCAGCCATTCATTCTTTATATGTAGGAGGCTTTTTAGAAATTCCTCTTGGAACAATATTTTCTATTCAGCCAGAAATTCATTTTTCAAGACAAGGTGCAAAATGGCAAACTACTTTACCTAATGGCGGAACTTATACAACCAAAATGCGAATGGATTATATAAATATTCCTGTTTTTGCGAATTTGAAAATTACTGAAAAATTTACTTTTCAAATAGCTCCCCAAGTAGGATTTTTAGTAACTCCACCAGACATTTGGTCTGAAACACCAATTTTTAATGGAAAAAAAACAATAGAGAAAACTGCTTTTTCTTCTTTTTACTTTGCTCTTGCCTTTGGAGGAAAATATTCTTTTTCAGAAAAATATTTTATAGATTTGCATTATACAACCTCACTAACAAATGTATTTAATAAAGATAATGAAGCTTTGCAAAATATAAATATTGGAGAGCCAAATTATTTTAGGCATTCATACATTTCTGTAGGAATAGGTTATATTTTTTAGAAAATTATCGAATTTCAGCAAAAGTATCTCCTTGACGAATATCACCTGTTTCATATCCTTTCATAAACCATTTTTTTCGTTGTTCGGAGGTTCCGTGAGTAAATGAATCGGGTTCTACATAGCCTTGCATACGTTTTTGTATAGCATCATCACCTACAGCGTGGGCAGCGCTTATAGCTTCGTCAATATCATCCGCATCTAAATATTTTTTATTATGATGCGCCCATACTCCTGCATAAAAATCTGCTTGAAGTTCTTGAGCTACAGAGAGTTTATTGGCATATGCTTTGCTTTTCCCTTGTTGGGCTTGCCTTACTTTTTGAGAAGTACCTAAAAGAGTTTGAATATGGTGTCCTACTTCATGAGCCATAACGTAAGCAATGGCAAAGTCTCCACCTTTTGCTCCAAAACGAGTACGAAGCTCTTCAAAGAAACTCATATCCATATACAATTTATGATCAGCAGGACAATAAAAAGGTCCTGTTGCTGATGTAGCATTTCCGCATCCTGAACTTACAGTGCTTGTAAAAAGAACCAATTTAGGTTTTTCATAAGAGCCTAATCCGTTTTGAGAGAATATTTTTTCCCAAACATCTTCAGTATCAGCCAAGACTGTGGCTACAAATTCGCCTATTTTTTTCTGTTCTGCAGTGAGTTCCTGCGTATTTGTTGTTTGAGTTTGTTCTGTTTGGTTAAATTGTTCTAAAACAGGAGCTATCATTTGTCCTGTTTCTCCACCAAAATACTGTAATAAAAGAATTACAATACCCAAAATACCTCCTCCAGCAATTAATTTTTTACCAGAGCCTGACCCTCTTCGGTCTTCTACATTATTACTTTGTCTTCTTCCTTCCCATTGCATAATATTTCTTTTTTTGGGGCAAATATACAAAATATTTACTTCCATTTTTCATTTTAATACTAAAATAAAAAATTTAAATATAAAGAATTAGATGTAAGGAGAATATTTGTTAAAAGATTAAATGCTTTTTAGGAGAGTTTTTTGGTGGTATAAAAAAACAAAAACCACTCCTAAGAGTGGTTTTCGAATCATATTTAAAAAACAGAAACAAATTAGAATTATTTTTTCTTTTTAGCTCCACCTTTTTCTGCTTTTGCTGCATCTTGTGCTGCTTTGAGGGCTGCACGAGAAATTCTAACTTGGCAAACAACAGTATTCTCAGGGTGCATTATTTTATAATTTTTTTGTTCAAGTTTAGTAACATAAAAACGATTTCCCATTTCCATCCAAGAAATATCTACAGGGACAAAATCTGGTAAATTAGCAGGAAGCGCTTTTATTTTTAACTTACGATTAACAACACGAAGAGAACCACCAGCCATAATACCAGGAGAAGTTCCTTCTATACGAATAGGCACTTCAATAGTGATTTCTTTATCATCGTGTAGTTGATAAAAGTCAATGTGTAGAATTTTATCAGTAACGGGGTCGAACTGAATGTCTTGAAGAATAGCATTATATGTTTTTCCTCCAAGTTCAATCGTTGCAGTGTAAACGCTAGGAGTGTACACTAATTTTGAAAATGCTAATGCGTCAGCTGAAAAGTGTACTGCGTTATCTCCTCCGTATAACACGCAAGGTACCTGTCCAGCATTACGAAGGGCTTTGCTTGCAGCTTTCCCTACGCTTTCTCTTTGAGATCCTACGATTGTAATTGATTGCATATATAAAAATTAATTATTTACTATTTTAATTATTTAGTTACATTAAAAATTTTGAACTAATAGATTGATTTTCATGTACTGAATGCATAACTTGTGCAAAAAGCTCAGCGCAACTAAGTACTTTTATTTTTGACATTTCTTCCTTTAGAGGGATAGAGTCTGTTACTATAAGCTCTTCAAGCGCAGAGGAAGCAATGCGGTCATATGCTCCACCACTCAAAATTGGGTGAGTACAAATAGCTCTAACACTTAAAGCTCCTTTATCTTTCATTATTTCTGCAGCTTTTACCAATGTACCAGCTGTATCTACCATATCATCAACTAAGATAACATTTTTCCCTTCAACCTCTCCGATGAGTTCCATTTTTTCAATTACATTTGCTTTTTTTCGCTGTTTGTAACAAATAACTACATCAGAATTTAAGAATTTAGAATATGAATAAGCTCTTTTAGAACCTCCCATATCAGGAGAAGCAACGCACAGATTATTCAATTTTAAAGACTGAATGTAAGGTAGAAAAATAGTTGAAGCGTAAAGATGATCAACAGGTTTTTCAAAAAATCCTTGAATTTGGTCAGCGTGCAAATCCATTGTAATAATCCTTGTAGCACCAGCGGTTTCTAAAAGGTTGGCAACTAATTTAGCTGCAATAGGTACACGAGGTTTATCTTTTCGGTCTTGCCTTGCCCAACCAAAATACGGAAGAACTGCAGTAATGTGTTTAGCTGAAGCTCTTTTTGCAGCGTCAAGCATTAAAAGCATTTCCATAAGATGTTCAGAGCCAGGGTGTGTTGAGCCAATAATGAAAACACGAGATCCGCGTACAGATTCTTCAAAAGATGGTTGAAACTCTCCATCACTAAATCGTGAAAAGAGAACATTTCCTAATTCTATGCCGTAAGCAGTTGCGATTCTCTCTGCTAATCCGACACTTTGGGTACAAGCAAAAATTTTAGCGCTTGGTACTAAGTCCATAAGATAAAATGATTAAGAACTATAAAATATTTCTAATTGCACAAATGCGGTGCAAAGTTAAAAATAAATAATGGGATTAAAAAATTTTTTAAATATTTTTTGCAGATTAAAAAAATAATTGTACTTTTGCACCCGTTAAAAAGCCTGAGTGGCGGAATTGGTAGACGCGCACGACTCAAACTCGTGTTCTTCGGAGTGAGGGTTCGATTCCCTCCTCAGGTACTAAAAGGAAATTCTTAATATAAAGAGTTTCCTTTTTTTGTTTTAAAAATATTGAAAAAAATCTTTGTCTCCTACAAAAAACGCAGTACTTTTGCATCTTCATTTTTAACTCCATTTTATGTTGATTAGATATTGTGCTATTATTTTTGGTTGCTTAGCATTAGGAGAATTAATAGTTTATCTTACAGGTATTCATTTTCCTTCAAGTATTATCGGAATGCTTATTCTTACTCTTTTTTTACATTTAGGTTGGATAAAATTACACTGGGTTAAGGCTATTTCTGATTTACTAATTTCTAATTTAGGTTTGTTTTTTGTTCCTCCAAGTGTTGCTATTTTAGCTTATTTTGATTTAATAGCTTCTAATTTTTGGTCAATAAGTATTGCTATTGTACTTAGTACTTTTATAGTGATGGTAGTAACAGGGCATATTTATCAATTTTTACGTAAAAAAACAAAACATCAATGAAATCATTTTTAGAAAATCCATTAGTACTTTTAGGACTTACTTTTATTGTTTATTATGGAGTACAAATGTTGCAAAAGCGCTATAAATCAGTGTTTTTAAATCCTGTTTTATTAGCTGTTTCTATACTGATTGGGTATTTATTAGTTTTCAATATTTCATATGACACCTATAAAGAAGCTGGAATTTATATAGAATTTTGGTTAAAACCCTCTATTGTAGCTCTAGGAGTGCCTTTGTATTTACAACTGTCAAAGATAAAAAAACAATTGATTCCGTTGATTGTTTCAGAGTTTATAGGAAGTTTGATAGGAATTATTTCTGTAACTTATATAGCCAAAATGTTTGGAGCAAGTAATGAAATTCTTAAATCTCTGGCTCCTAAGTCTGTAACTACTCCAATAGCTCTTGAAATATCCAATACATTAGGCGGGATAAGTTCTTTAACTGTTGCAGCTGTAATCGTTACAGGAATTTTAGGCGCTATTTTAGGTTTCAAGGTTTTGCAATTTTCTCAGGTAAAAAGTCCAATGGGGCGAGGCATTTCATTAGGAACTGCTTCTCATGCTTTGGGTATTATGGCGGCTTTCAATCTTAGTGAAAAACACGCTATTTATGCAAGTTTGGGGATGATTTTTAATGGAGTATTTACTGCTATTTTAGCTCCTATTATTATGCCTTATATATTAACATAAAAAAATCCTTAAAATATTATTTAAGGATTTTTTTATGTTATTTTTCATTGTTTAATATTTCAAGGATTTGCTCCGCCGCTTCTTTTGTTTTTACTTTGTCAATACGATGTATAATACTCTGATTTTCATCTATAATAAAAGTAGTACGTAAGATACCTTGATATTCTTTTCCCATAAATTTTTTATTTCCCCACACTCCAAAAATATTACAAATTCTTTTGTCCTCATCAGATAGTAAGAAGAAAGGGAAATTATTTTTTTCAGAAAAATTCAGCTGTTTTTCTACAGAATCTGCACTGATGCCAAGTAGTTCAAAACCAATAGCTTTCAGAGTTGAATAACCATCTCTTAGTGAACAACTTTCGGCTTTGCAACCTGGTGTATTTGCTTTTGGATAAAAGAAAATAATTACTTTTTTCCCTTTATAATCAGAAAATTTTATTGTTTCTCCAAATTGATTTTTAGCACAAAAATCAGGGACGATATCATTTATATTCAGCATTTTATAGAAAAAATATTATCCAATATGTTCAGAATTATTAGGTTTTCTTTCTGGCGAGTTACTATCTTTACTATCACGAGTGTTTTTTTGTACAGCAATAGCTCCAAATAAAGCTAAAATAAAAGAAAATGCATAGAACCCTTTTTCACTGGGTAATAAAGTTTCTGCATTCCATAAGCCTACAATTAATAATAGTATGGATAAAATAGTTGAAAACCAGCTAATTCCGTAATAAACATCAGTTACAGGAATCCCCTCCAAACGATCTCGAACACTTTTTTGAACAGAAACTACAGAGAAAAGTCCATACATCAATATGGTAAAATAATAGCCTTTTTCACTTAAAAGCATTTCTGCTCGCCAAAGTCCTATTAGATACCCTATCATTCCTGTTCCAAGGGCAATTAAAGAAGCAGCAATAAAAGCTCCAGATGGTTTATTCATAAGTATAAAATTTTAAATTTGAGCAAAGTTAATTTTTTTTAATAAATAAAACAATATTATCCTATAATTTTTTCTAATGGAAGTCTATTTTTAGATTTTATTGAAGGTTGGTTTGCATCTTCTGGATTACGATAACCAATAGCAACAGCAAAAAGGGTATGATATTGATTTAGGTTGAGAATTTTATTATATTCTTGGTTGTCAATGGCTTCCATAGGTGTTGAGTCTATACCCATTGATGCACAAGCTGTTAAGAAATATCCCAAAGAAATATAAACTTGTTTCGAAAGCCAATTTTTTACAGCTTCTACTCCACGAGTTTTCATAGTTTTGTTATAAAAATCAATAGCAGTTTCAGTAATGTAATTAGACATTTGACTCTCAAATAATTCAATATCATCAATTACAGAGAAAATAACTAAGTGGCTGGCTTGTTTTACACGTTCTTCATTCATAAAAGAAACTTTTGCTAATGCATTTTTTGTATCTTGATTATCAATGAAATAAAACTTCCAAGGTTGGCAATTGATAGAAGATGGCGCAAGACGTAAAATTTCTTTAAGTTCTTGTATTTCTGTCTCTTATACACATCTCCGAGCCCACGAGACCGTACTAGATCTCGTA
>CALFOY010000083.1 GCA_937919265.1 uncultured Capnocytophaga sp.
TATCAAAGCACTAAAGAGTGCTAACTGACTCATATTCTTAAAGGTGTTCATTTAATGCGTGCTGAATAATGGTGCAAAGGTACTAAATATTTTTGAAATAAAAATATTTTTTTGAGAAGTTTATTTTTTAATATCTCTTTCATACTCTTCTTTTATTTTTTGTAGCACTTCTTTTACTTTTTCTTTGTTATACTTAAAGCAATAGTAACGTTCTTCATAACTTTCTCCTTCTGATGATTGTTTAGCAATACATCTCCCTTCGTTATTTAATAGATAAACATAATCATTACTATACCATCTATAGTTATAGTTTTTATATTTAAAATCAATATCTGAACCATAAAGGAATTCATTATTGCCTACTATATAGGCTTGATCTATAGTAATTTCAGCATCTCTAAGAAGGAAATCATCTCTATCTTTAGCATTAAGGAACACACCTGCTCCACTAGGAAATATAGCTAAATGATTATGATATGTTCGTATCCAATAATTAGGTTTATCGTTTATTACAAAATCAAGTAAGCTTGTATTGGATAGCTGATAGAGTATATGCTCCCAACTGCCTTCTTTAGAAGGTTGTCGAGAAAGCACTTGTGTATTTCCTAATAATAATTCGTGTATTAAGTTTGTAATATCCTGATGCAGAAGATAATACAACCAAGTATTAGGTCTATTGTTAAAGGTTCTATGCTTCCACCATAATACACTTCCAAATTGTGAGGTATCCATTCGGCTAATTAGAGCTTTTAGAAGACTTGAATTATCATAAGCTTCATTCATAGCAGATTCTTTTTTGCCTACTTTTTTATCTTTAAAATACTTTTGTACGTTTTCCCATTTTTGTTCAAACAAGTTCCAATCTATATTTCCCTGAGCATCACGGAATAGAAAGCGAATACTACCTCTGAAGAAAGCATAGTTTTCAGCTTTTATAATTTTTTCTTCCCAAGTAATATCTTCACAGATTTTTTTAGCTTTTTCTATCTCTTCATTCCAACGTTGTTGAAATTCATTAGGTTTGTCTGTTATTAAATTCTGATATAGCAAACTATTATAAACATTCTGACTATCAAGTGTAGCGATATAGTCTATTGCTATTTTTACAGCATCTATACTTCTTATTTGGGGTAATCCTTCTATATCTTCACCTGAGACTAAATTCCACACCACACGCATCCAACATTTTAGTGAATTTTCATCTCCCTCTCCTTCTTTAAAATATTTACAGATGGCAAAGAAAATAATCCTTTGTAATTGGTTAACACCTATAATTCCTCCTTTGTCATCATATTCAGGAATAAAAAAGAAAGGAGTCTCCCATTGAGCATTTGGGATAACCTCTTTAAGCAACTTATCTTGAGAATATTTTCCAAAATTATTTAGAACTTTTTGTAAGTCTTCAAATAGTTCTAATGGTATACCTTTATTATCTGTATAATTTTCAAGGCTTTCATAGGTTACATAATTATCCTTATTCAAATATTTGTAAACAGAAGTTAGTTCTATTTTACTACCTGTTTCTTTGCTATAGCCTACATAATAATTCCAAAAAAAACGATTTAAGAAAGCATAATAAATTTCATCTATTTCATAGTTTTCAGACTTATTTTTCCAAAAAATATCCATCCAATCTGTATCTAACAAAATAGGGATACCTCTATAAGCATCTAACAGCTTCTTCCATTCTTCGCTTTCTTTAGCTTGTTGCTCTACATACCCAATAAGGTCGGCTTTGAAGTTTTCAAAAGGAGTAAGTTGTTTGCCTCGAGCATTCATTTTGATATACAAATCATCAGAAAGTCCAAAATCTTTTAATGGCTGGTAGTAAAAAACAATAGGAGCTTCTTCTGATGTGAGTCTTGTCCAATATTCATTAAAGTCTCCACCTTTAAAAACGACTTCTATATTATCTTTAGCTTCCTCTTCATTAGTTGTACCTCCCAACATACTGAGCATTGCTTGTATGGTAGGATCTTGTTTCCAAGAAGAATAAAACCAAGTTTGTTGGGTTATGAAATCAACTACACTCCCTTCTATAAATTGAGTAAAATCAGCTTCACACAATTTTTTACAGAACTCTCGTGAAGAAATCCTCGTTTCATAACTGAAATTCTTTAATTTTTCGGATTCTTCTTTAAGTTTTTCAGCTTTTAGAGCAATATACCAATGCAAAAGCCATAGTGTGGTAAGTCTTTGTTGCCCATCAAGTGGTTGTAAAAGGTCATTTTCTACAGAACCATATACAAAATCTAACTTTAGTAATTGTTTTTTATCTAAAGCTTCTTTTAGTTCTTTTAGGAAAGAAGCTCTTAAGTGTTCCTTTCCTACTCTACCTTGTGCATAATCACGCTGAATAATAGGTATTTCAATAGTATTTTGTTGAATAAAGTTCCAAAATGATATCTTATGAGTTGCCATAGTGTTTTAGTTATCTAATTTCTTTATACATTCTTGAATATCTTCTTGATAGGCTTTTGCATCTGCTTTTGTCCAATAGTTATTATCTCCTATGGTCGGAGAATAATATTTGAGAAACACCTGCTTGGTACAAGGGGGCACAAATGAAGAAATTACTTCTACAGACTTTTTAAGTTCCCATTTACCTCCTCTACTGAATTGAGGAATCGCAATACTCTTCCCTTTATCTTTGCTAATAATCACCCTGCGTTTAGCAGAAAAAATAGCATTACCATAACTGCGATTGGTAGACCTATCTAAAAGGGTATAGTTCCAAACTCTGTTTTTCTCTTCAGTAGTCCACTCCTCCTGTGAGGTAAAGATTTTTTTTATTTTCTTAAATAAATCTTCTATGGCTCTATTATTTTCCTCATTAGGTTCTTTATTCAAGCATTTTTCTATCTCTTCTTGCAGCTCTTTCTCTACACTCAAATAGACATTTAAAAGCCATTCTCTTTGGGTCTGCTCATTGTCTTCTAGATTATCAGTGCTCGAATGAATATGCTCTACATCCCAATTTTCTATTTTGTATAAGTGGAAAGGGAATTTATAAAAAGTAGCTGTTTTATACTTATCTTTTTGAATAGCATTCTGATTGATGACTGCTTGTATGTTATGGAATAATAATATAGGTTTACAAGAGATTTTGCTTTTTCCCTCTAAATCATACGAATATTTTTCTATAGGGTTTTCAGTTACTATTTTCTTAATTGTTTCTTTTAAATATTTTAAGAACCCTTGCTTATTAGTGTTTTCTTCCCATTTACCAATGAGATGCGAAATGATATTTCCTACATCTTTTGGTTTATACTCAACAAGAAAACCTATATAATGATATAACTCTACATCATCATACCATTCCTGAAAAGTTTGGAAATATTTTTTTACAATCCCCCAACAATAAGCAATTTCTGCATTCTCCTGTTTAAAATATTGATAGAAGTAGCGGAATGTTTTATATTCATCCGTTCCTATGGATTTTATTTGCTCATTTTCAAGTTTTAGGATATTTCTCTCACAAATAAGATCAAAGATAAAATCAATTCTGGTGGGGCGATTGTTTCCAATTGCATTCAAAAATAACCAAAACTCATCATTTTGTAGCTTATATTCTATATTATCCCACTCTGTCGCGATTTCCTGCTGTCTCAATCTTATTGCATTTCCTTCTTTGGTAAAATTATTACGATTTAACAAAAGGGCTTTGATTAGTTCGGCATTCGTAAGTGAAATTTTGCCAATATTTAAGCGCGTAAACACCTTGATAGGCTCTTCATCTACTGACTCATACCAAATAAAACGTACATTATTAGCTCTATCCTCTTTTAAGTCATTGATATTTGGAATATATTTTAATAGTGTGTTACAAAAATCACTCTTTATTTGTTTGTTATCCCCAAACCATTCTTTTATAAAAAGATATGCCTTAGTAAAATAAAAGTAATCTATTTTTTCCTCATCTTCTTTTTCTATTTTTGAAATTCTTTTCAGAAAGTCTTTTATATCAGGATCTCTTTGATATTTCAAATGGATATCTCTCAGTAGGCAATCCTAACACATCAATAACTTGTTCTAAAAAAGTAAGTATTAAATAAATTGTAGTTAGCCTTTGCTGTCCATCAATAACTTCATACCATTCATCTTCTAAAGGTAAAGAATTAAATTCCTTTTCTCCTTTGCTCATTTTACGAACCACAAGAGGTTGTACGCAATAAAATTTTCCTTCTTGATGTTTTTGTTGTGAAAAATCCCGAATATCTTCCAAGAGGTCTTTTACCTGTTGTGTTGTCCAACGATAACCTCTTTGGTAGCTCGGTATAAAGAAGTTTAAATTGAGAAGCTGGGCTACAGACCTCAATCCTATTTCATTTTCTCTAATTTCTATTTCTTCCATATGCAATTTTTTTCAGTACATTATACCTATTAACTATTTTACTCTACTAATTCCAAATATTTAGAGGCAAGTCTATTAACCATTATGTATACTTCACATTGTTCAAAAAGGAGTGTTATCAGCTTCTAACTCTTCTAATAGTAGCAAATGTTACTGCTGTTTCTATTTTTAAAGATTATGTAAAAGCAAAAAATCATTACTCTCATTAGAAAGTAATGATTGCGGGACTTGAATCCTTATACTAAATTTTAAGTCTAATGTGTCTACCGATTCCACCATTTGAGCATTATCGTTATATGTGAGTAACAAAAAAAGAGCGAAAAACGGGTCTCGAACCCGCGACCTCAACCTTGGGAAGGTTGC
>CALFOY010000084.1 GCA_937919265.1 uncultured Capnocytophaga sp.
TATTTTTTAATTAGTTAAAATAAAAAAAGAATAATTTTTATACATAAAATTATCATTTTTTTAGATATTTTTATTCTTACACTATTTATTATGTACTCAACAATCTATCGATTTATGAGATGTATAAAAAATCAAATGAATCCTTGATTATTAGACAATTAAATGAAAACGATAGTTTAATTTTACACTTTTTTAACTACATCTAAATTTTTATTTAAAATAAATAATAAAATTATTTTAGTTAAATCTAAAAAAATATAGTATCTTTGCAGAAAAATTAAAAAAATGAATCACAAATTATTTACAATTATGGCTATAATAGCCTTTACACTTAGTGCGTGTAACAAAGAAACAAAAGAAGAAGAGCTTACATCTTCTCTTACAAAAGATGTAAAGATGTTAAATGCTACATCTTATGATAAATGGATTTATTTTTCCTTAACAAAAGGAGAAATAATAGAAGTTACAAACCCAGAACAGGATTTATCTTGGGATATTGCTTTTCAAAGATGGTACGTGAAAACCAATAGTGGCACCTCTGGCAAAGGCAAAGGAGGAGCTATAAATACCAAAGAAATAGACTGGAACAAAATAAACAAAGCTCCACTAAGTGGCTATAAAACAGATGAAATAGGAATTCTTCACGGATGGGACAATATAAAGAATATAGAAACTAAAAAAGAAGGTTCTTTCTCAAAAGAGGCTTCTATTTATGTAACTTATATTTCTGGAGGAAAATATAAAAATAAAAAAGAAATATATATTATCAAAACAGCGCAGGGAAAATATGCAAAAATACAATTTTATGATTACGTAAATGAGAAATTAAAAGGTGGTTATCCTAGTTTTAGGTATAAAATAAGTGACAATGACATTTTTTAAAATATTATTAATTTCAGAAAGATAAAAAAACAGTCTCAGAGAATTATTCTGAGACTGTCTTTTTATTAAATTATATGGTTTCTTTCTCTAACAAATATGCCATATCTGCAATTATATTTTTATGCTTACGAACAAAAGGATTTTCCTCGTCCCAAACATAACCTGCTAATACAGAGCATATTTTTCGTTTAATATCCGGATTTTCAGGCTGATGGAAGAAAAGAGTTTGCAAATTACCTGTATACCATTCTTTTACGTAGGAAGTAAAAACTCCTATTCCTCGTTTCATATAATCTGAATATTCTTTTTCCCAATCTACTTTTTCTCCATCCAATTGACGTTTAATTAATTTTGCAGCCAACATTCCAGACTCAGTTGCAAAAGCTACTCCGGAAGAAAAAACAGGATCTAAAAACTCAGTACTATTTCCTGTTAGTACAAAACCATTTCCGTAAAGCTGTTTTACAGAACAAGAATAGCTTTGTATTTTATTAGGTTTAAACAAGAATTCTGATTTTTCAAAACGACTTCTATAAAAATCTGAAGAAAGAATAACTTTTCTAAGAGCTTCTTCTGTATCTCCATTTTCAGAAAGAGAATTAATATATTCAGTAGGTCCTACTACCCCAACGCTCGTATTTCCATTTGAAAAAGGAATAACCCAAAGCCATACTTCTCTCTCTAAAATATCAAAAGAAATAAGTGTACCTTCTTCTCCAACAGGGCGAACATTATCTTCTTTTATATGTGTAAAAATAGAAGAATGGTCGTCTAATTTTGAAGGTTCATTAAGATCTAACAAACGAGGTAAAACCCTACCATAACCGCTGGCATCAATTACAAATTTGGATTTTATTTCATAAGTTTCATCTTTTGTTTTTACCTCAGTTATCTGATAGTCAGAAAAAAAATGAACTTGAGTGACTTCTGTTTCAAAATCCAATTGCACTCCCTTACGGATAATTTCTTGCGCCAAAGTGTTATCAAAATCCGCACGAGGTACTTGCCAAGTCCAACCCCAACCTTCTGAAAATTTTTCACTAAAATCAAACTGACAAACTTGCTCTCCTCGAATAAATCTAGCCCCCCATTTCACTTCATATTTTTTTTCCTTCAAAGCTGGAAGAAGTCCCGCTTCGTCAAAATGATCCATCACTCTCGGAATCAAACTTTCTCCAATTACTAAACGAGGAAATTTTGTTTTTTCAACTACTCTAACATTTACACCATTGTTATGCAAATATGCGGCAGACACACAGCCCGATGGCCCTGCACCGATAATAAGTACATCTACTTGCTCTTGTTTCATTAGATTTTATATTATGAATTATAGATTATGATTAAAAATGTTTATATTTGCACACAAAATTAAAGAAATTTTCTTTAAAAAAAGAGAATAAAGTATAAAATTAAGTAAATATACTAATGAATACAACTAAAACACTGACATTCAGTCAATTTATTTCAGTAGTTTTTCAAGGAGAAAGTGTTAAGATATCATCAGAGATAGAAGAAAGAGTCTTAAAAAGTTATAATTTTTTAAAAAATTTTGCTCAGAATAAAATTATTTATGGGGTAAATACAGGGTTTGGTCCAATGGCTCAATACCGAATAAATGACCAAGACCAGCTTCAATTACAGTATAATCTTATCCGAAGCCACGCCTCTGGAATGGGAGAACATTTTGATGAAGAAACGTGTAAAGCTGTTATTCTCAGTAGGCTTAATACTCTTTCCTTAGGCAAATCTGGTGTACATATTTCTGTTATTTCTTTAATGAAAGAATTAATTAATAATTCTATTACTCCTTTGATTTTCAAGCACGGAAGCGTTGGAGCAAGTGGAGACTTAGTTCAGTTAGCCCATTTGGCTTTAGTACTTATTGGTGAAGGTGAAGTTTTTTATAAAGGAGAAAGAAGAAATACAAAAGATGTTTTTGAAGAATTAAACATTGAGCCTCTTAAAATTCACCTCAGAGAAGGTATTTCATTGATGAACGGAACTTCTGTAATGACCGGACTATCAGCAATTAACGTTTATTATTCTGAAATTTTATTAGATTGGGCTATTAAATTTTCTACTGCAATCAATGAAATTGTACAAACTTATGATGACCATTTTTCAAAAGAACTCAATGCTGTAAAACTTCATAAAGGACAACAAGAAATAGCAGCAAGAATGCGACAATACATAGAAGGAAGCCTCCTAACAAAAAAACGTCAAGAAGATTTGTATTCTGGACAATGTAATGAAGAAGTTTTCAAAGCAAAAGTACAAGAATATTATTCACTTCGGTGTGTACCACAAATCTTAGGAGCTGTAATTGATGTTATTGACAATGCAAAAGAAGTAGTGGAAAATGAGTTCAATTCTGTGAGCGACAACCCTATTATAGATGTAGAAACAGAGCAAGTATATCACGGAGGTAATTTCCACGGAGACTATATTTCTTTGGAAATGGATAAACTCAAACTTGCTATCACACGTGTGAGTATGCTTTCGGAAAGACAATTAAATTATTTATTAAATCCTAAAATAAATGAGCTTTTGCCTCCTTTCGTAAATGCAGGGAAGCTAGGGTTTAATTTTGGAATTCAAGGAATGCAATTTACAGCCACTTCTACAACTGCTGAAAACCAAACACTTTCCAACTCAATGTATGTACATAGTATTCCTAATAACAATGATAATCAAGACATTGTAAGTATGGGAACAAATTCTGCTACAATTACTCGTAAAGTAATTGAAAATACCTTTGAAGTAATGGCTATTGAGGCTTTAACAATTGTACAAGCTATTGATATTCTTTGCATTAAAGATAAAATTTCTCCTACAGCTCAAAAATGGTATCAACAAATAAGAAATATTGTTCCTTTCTTTAAAGATGATATTGTTCCATATCCTTACTTACAAGAAATTAAAGAATTTTTGAAAAAAAATAAAAACTAAATATATTTAAAATAATTTATGAAAAAATGTGCAATCGTAACAGGTGGTTCAAGAGGAATAGGAAGAGCCATTTGTCAAAAATTAGCCTCAGAAACTGATTATCATATTTTGATAAATTATCAATCAAATGAAAAATCTGCCTTAGAAACCTTACAACTTATTCAAGATTTAGGAAAAACTGCTGAAATTATTAAGTTTGATGTTACCCAACCCGAAGAAGTAAAAAATGCTCTTTCTTTGTGGCAAGAAAATAATAAAGATGCTCAGGTAGAAGTAATTATCAATAATGCAGGTATCACTCGTGATGGCCTTTTTATGTGGATGACTTATGAGGATTGGAGCAAGGTAATACAAACTACATTAGATGGATTTTATAACGTTACTAACTTTTTCATACAGAAAATGTTAAGAAATCGTTATGGTAGAATTATCAATATTGCTTCCGTTTCTGGAGTAAAAGGAACGGCAGGGCAAACCAATTATTCTGCCGGAAAAGGAGCTTTGGTTGCCGCTACAAAAGCTCTTGCACAAGAAGTAGCAAAACGAAATATAACTGTAAATGCCATCGCACCTGGGTTTATTCGTACAGATATGACCTCAGAACTTGATGAAAATGAATTAGTTAAGCTAATCCCTGTTGGTAGATTTGGCGAAGCAGAAGAAGTCGCAGATTTAGTAAGTTTTCTCGTTTCTAAAAAAGCAAGTTATATAACAGGTGAAGTTATAAATATTAATGGCGGTATATATTCTTGATAATAAGCATTTTAATATATGAACAGAAGGGTTGTAATTACGGGAATGGGGATTTATTCCACTATTGGAAAATCTCTTGATGAAGTGAAAAATTCTCTATTTGAAGGAAAATCAGGTATTATTTATTCTCCTGAACGAAAAGAATTTGGCTATCGCTCAGCCTTAACAGGTTGGGTAGAAAATCCTGACTTAAAAGACTTATTAGCTCGAAGACAACGTGTTACAATGGGGCAAGAATCAGAGTTTGCTTATATGGCAACTATTGAAGCGATGAGAAACGCTGGTATTGACCAAGATTTTTTTAATAACAATGAAGTAGGAATACTTTACGGAAATGATAGTGTTTCAGAAGCTATTATTTTTGCCACAGATAAAATCAGAGAGAAGAAAGATACTACACTCATTGGTTCTGGAGCTATTTTCAAAACAATGAACTCTACCGTAACAATGAATCTTTCTACTATTTTCCAACTTCGAGGGATAAATATAACCATAAGCTCAGCCTGTGCAAGTGGTTCTCACGCAGTAGGCTTGGGCTTTATTATGATACAAAATGGATTGCAAGATATGATTCTCTGTGGAGGCGCACAAGAAATTAATAAATATGCTATGGGAAGCTTTGATGGCTTAGGTGTTTTCTCTATGAGGGAAAATGACCCTACCAAAGCCTCTCGCCCTTTTGATATTAATCGAGACGGACTTGTACCAAGTGGAGGAGCTGCTACTTTAGTTTTAGAAAGTTATGACTCTGCAATAAAACGTGGAGCTACAATACTTGCAGAAGTTGTAGGTTATGGATTTTCATCTAATGGTGGACACATTTCAACTCCAAATGTAGAAGGCCCCGCCATAGCTATGCAACGTGCCCTCGAAAATGCACAAATGGAACCTTGTGAAGTAGAGTATATCAATGCCCACGCTACCTCTACCCCCATTGGCGATGCTAATGAAGCAAAAGCTATTTATCAAGTATTTGGTTCCAAAATACCTGTAAGTAGCACAAAATCAATGACAGGGCACGAGTGCTGGATGTCTGGTGCAAGTGAAATCATTTACTCTATACTGATGATGAAAAATGGTTTTATAGCTCCAAATATCAATATAGAAAAACTTGATGAAGATGCTCAAAAATTAAACATTATAACCCAAACGAAAAATATAAAAATAAATAATTTTCTTTCCAATTCTTTTGGTTTTGGTGGTACAAATTCCGCAATAATAGTTAAAGAATTTAAAAATTAGATATTTTTATGTATCTTTGCACCTCATACGGAAAATTATTTTTTATGAAAAGAGAAGAAATTATAAAAATTACTACAGGAGTTCTCGTTGAAGAATTTGAAGTAGAGCCAAGTGTAATACAAGATGAGGCAGATTTTCGTGAATCATTAGCTTTAGACAGCTTGGATTATGTTGATTTGGTGGTAGTTATAGAATCTCACTTTGGTGTCAAACTGGTTGAAGCTGATTTTAAAGAGATAGTAACTTTTAATGATTTTTATACAACTATAGAAAATAAAATCAATGCAAAATAACGAAACTCAAAGAGCAGAATGGCAAGGAAAATCCAAAGGGAATGTGCTTGGTTATAAAATTTTTGTTTTTTGTATCAAGCACTTTGGGGTTCGTTTTGCTTATTTTGTACTTTATTTCGTAGCGTTTTATTATTTTATTTTTGAAAGAAAATTAAATCAATATTCATATTATTATTTCCAAAAAAGATTAGGTTTTTCTAAA
>CALFOY010000085.1 GCA_937919265.1 uncultured Capnocytophaga sp.
AAATAAACTCTTTCGCTTGTATGTTCTTGAAATTCAGTATAGATAGTCGTTTTAAAAACATTTGAAAAAATAAGTAATAAAAAGTTTCGCAAATTATTAAAAATTATTGAAAAAAATACCATTTATTAGAAATAAATATTTTATTTTTGCAAAATCTTTTTAAACAATAAATTATGTCGATTTACAAAAAGAATAATTTCAGACCAAACAGGAAAAAACACGAGAAACCGGAGAATGAAATTACGCAAACCAGTGAGCAACTTGCACACGAGAGTACAACGGCAGAGGTATTCCAAACCTTAGATGATAAAGCAGGTAGAGCAGAGGCTTGGGTACAAAAAAATCAACGTACTATACTTGGGGTTATTGCAGCTGTTGTTGTTTTAGGATTTGGCTATTTGTTTTATCAACAATTTGTAAGTTCTCCTCGTGAAAAAGAGGCGTCTAATGAGCTTTCATACCCATTACAAACATTTAATGATGCTCTAAATGCTCAAACAACAAAAGATAGAGATTCTTTGTTCACTTTATCTTTGAATGGAGCAAATGGTCGTTATGGCTTCTTAGATATTTTAAAGAATTATAGTGGTACAAAAGCCTCTAATATTGCTAATTATTCAGCAGGAATGGCATATTTACAATTGAATAAATATAAAGAAGCAATTACCTATTTGGATAAGTTTAACTCTGATGATGAAATTTTGAGTGCTTTGGCTCTTGGTAATATAGGAGATGCTTTCTCTCAATTAAAACAGTATAAAGAAGCATTAGATTATTATACAAAGGCTTTCAAAAAGAGTAAAAATAGCCTTACAGCTCCCATTTATTTGAAAAAAGCGGGACAAACTGCTGTTGAACTTAAAGATTATTCTCAAGCAGTAGGATATTTTGAACAAATAAAAGAAAATTATCCTAAATCAGAGGAAGCAAGAACAATAGATATTGATTTAAGTTACGTAAAAACTCTAATAAATCAATAATGGCAACTGAGAATAAGAATTTATCTCAATATAATAAAGAAACATTGCCGAATGTAACTGCTAAGCGTTTTGGTATAATTACTTCTGAATGGAATGAAACAGTAACAGAAGGAATGAGAAAAGGGGTAGAGAAAACTTTATTAGATTGTGGAGTGTTGTCTGAAAATATTATTCAATGGAATGTTCCAGGAAGTTTTGAGCTTGTTAATGGAGCAAAAAAAATGCTTTCAAAAGAACAAATAGATGTAATAATTGTTATCGGTTGTGTAATACAAGGTGAAACAAAACATTTTGATTTTGTATGTCAGGGAGTAACACAAGGAGTAGCATATTTAAATGCCACACAAAATATTCCTGTTATATTTTGTGTATTAACTGATAATAATTTGCAACAGTCTTTGGATAGAAGTGGAGGTAAACACGGAAACAAAGGAATAGAAGCCGCAGTAGCTGCTATAAAAATGGTAAATTTATAAAAAAAATAAAATGAGTAAAACAAATTTATCTTTTGATGTATTGATAGAAATACCAAAAGGAAGCAGAAATAAATATGAGTATGATTTTGATTTGAAAAAAATGCGTTTTGATAGAATGCTTTTCTCATCAATGATGTACCCTACAGATTATGGGTTTATTCCTGAAACTCTTGCAGAAGATGGAGACCCTCTTGATGTTTTAGTTTTGGTTACAGAACCTACTTTTCCTGGTTGTGTAATGGAAGTTAAGCCTATCGGAATTTTTTATATGGCAGATGAAAAAGGAGGAGATGAAAAAGTAATCTGTGTTCCTGTATCTGACCCAATTGCACGAGAATTAACATCATTAGATCACGTTAATCCTCACTTAATTAAAGAGATAGAACATTTCTTTAGAGTTTATAAAGACTTAGAAAATAAAAAAGTAGAAGTTAAAGGTTGGGGGAAATATGACGAAGCTGTAAAAGTATATAACGAGTGCGTTGAACGATATAAAAATCAAAACCAAAAAACATTTACTTTATAATTTAGAAAATTAATTTCAAAATATTAAATTGAATACATAATTTTTAAGATACATAAGTTACTTTGAGCCATTTCTTCGGGAATGGCTTTTTTTTATTTGAATAAATAAACCGAAATATAAATAAAAGTAAAATTAGTAATAAAAAAATGGTTTTTAAGCTAATTTTTAAGTTAGATTTTGTATTTTTGCAAACAAATTAAATCCATTAAAAATGAACAAATCCGTATATGTGATTACTTCCGATACATACAGCGGGAAGTCAATCGTAAGTTTAGGTGTGATGCAAATGATAATGCGAAACACAAGTAATGTAGGGTATTTTAAGCCAGTTCTTAATAGTGGGGATACAAATGACGATTTTATCCGTACTATGATTTCCAATTTTAAACTTAATATGGAATATGAAGATGCTTTTGCTTTTACTCAAAATGAAATAAGTCAGTTACAAAATGAAGGTAATATTAATGAGGCTTATGACGTTATTATCAAAAAATATAAAGCTCTTGAATCTAAATTTGACTTTGTACTTGTTGATGGAAGTAATTTTGACTCTGAAATGAATACTTTTGGTATTTATTTCAATGCTTCTTTGGCTCAAAGTTTGAATATTCCTACACTTTTGGTTTTAAAAGACTGTTTTTCATCAGAAGAAGAGCTTTTTAATCATATTCAGATAGAAGTAGATGCGGTTTTGAAAAAAGAAGTACGCCTTTTGAGTGTTTTTATTAATAGAACAATAAATAAATTTGAGAATATTAAAAGAAAATTAGAATCAAAATATTCTAATATTCAGTTTTATTTTATTCCAGAAGAGCCTTTATTAAGTCGTCCAACGATAAAGGAAATAGCGGATGCTTTCCAAGCTAAATTTTTATTTGAAAACTCTGATATTCATCAAATTCCAAGAAAAACTATTGTTGGAGGAATGGAAGTTTCAAATTTTTTAAATCATATAACAGAAGACTGTATCGCTCTTATTTCTGCGGATAGATCAGATGTTATTTTAGGAACAATAATGGCTCACGCTTCGGCTGAGTATCCTCGTGTGGCAGGTATTCTACTTTATGGAGGTTTTGACCTTCAGCCTTCTATACTCAAACTTTTACAAGGAACGCCAAATCTTATGCCTATAATGCTCTCAGATAAAGGAACTTATGAAACAGTAAGAGGCTTGAATAAAATAAACTCAAGAGTATATCCTGAAAGCGAACAGAAAATAAAATTAGGTGTTGAAATATTTGAAAAAAATGTTGATATTGAGAAACTTAACTCTCAAATATCTTCTTTTATTTCTGATACAATTACCCCTAGAATGTTTCAGTACAATATGGTTCAAAGAGCAAAATCTTTACAAAAACATATTGTTTTACCAGAAGGAACTGATGATAGAATTCTTACCGCTGCAGCTCAACTTGCTAATGATGAATTGGCGATATTGACTATTCTTGGCGAAGAACAAAAAATATTAACACGTGTTAATGAACTCGGATTGAAGTGGAATGAACAAAGAATTCACATCGTTCAACCAAAAGAAAGTCCTAAATATACTGAATATTGGCAAAAACTTTATGAACTTCGTAAAGATAAAGGATTAGAAGAGACACAAGCAAAAGATTTAATGTTAGACCATTCTTATTTTGGAACAATGATGGTTTTTATGGGAGATGCAGACGGAATGGTATCAGGAGCAGTAAATACAACCGCACATACAATTCGTCCTTCTTTACAATTTGTTAAAACAAAAGCAGGAGTAAAAACCGTTTCTTCAGTATTCTTTATGCTTTTACAAGACCGAGTTCTAGTTTATGGAGATTGTGCTATTGTACCTAAACCAACAGCAGAACAACTAGCTGAGATAGCTATAACATCTGCAGATTCAGCAAAAGCTTTTGGAATAGAACCTAAAGTAGCTCTTTTATCGTATTCTTCTGGAACTTCAGGTAGTGGAGAAGATGTAGATAAAGTTCGTGAAGCTACACAAATTGTAAAATCTCAGCGTCCAGATATTTTAGTAGAAGGACCTATTCAATATGACGCGGCTGTTGATGCTAAAGTAGGAAAACAAAAAATGCCAAACTCACCAGTAGCAGGACAGGCTAATGTTCTCATTTTCCCTGATCTTAATACAGGAAATAATACTTACAAAGCTGTACAAAGAGAAACTGGGGCGCTTGCTATAGGACCAATGTTACAAGGCTTACGTAAGCCTGTAAATGACCTCAGTAGAGGAGCTACCATTCCAGATATTTATAATACGGTTTTAATTACTGCAATTCAAGCAGCTATGGATGAAAAATAATAATTATTCTAAAAAGCAAAAAACTCTTAGTAATAAGAGTTTTTTGCTTTTTATTATAAAAAACTAATTTATACATTCAGGATTATTTTGTATAATTAGGTTGGTATTAGAAGGAGAAATAAAATGAATGCCAAGGCCTAATCCTCTGATAATGAATAAAATACCAATTAAAATAATAAAGAAAGGAATAGCTTTTTGTATATATATTCTTACTTTCAGACTAAGAAAATTTCCTAGTAAAATAAAAATGAACATTAAAGGCATTGTTCCTAAACCAAAAAAAGCCATATACAAAGTGGTTTGCCCTATATCTGCCATAGCTAACGCACTAAATAAAGCCATATAAACTAAGCCACAAGGCAAAAATCCATTAAGAAAACCAATTGAAAAAACTGAAAAGAATGTTTTTTTACGAAGTTGTTTTCCTAATGCTGATTTTATAGAACTTAAAGCTATAAGTATGGGGTTTTCTATACTTTTGATTTTTATATTAAAAATAGAAAAAAAACCGATAAAAATCATACATATTCCTATAAATATAGAAAAATTCTGCTGATATTCTCGGATAAAAAGACCTCTACCCAAAACTCCGAATAGAACGCCTAATAAACTATAAGTAAGTGTTTTACCTAAGAAATAGAAAAGTATTTGACTTGTTTTTATTATAAAATTATTTTGCTTTATAGGTATCATTAAAGCAATGGGACCACACATTCCAACACAATGAAAACTACCCAAAAGCCCCATCATAAAGGCTATATATAACACTAATATTTAATTTTGAAAGAAGTTGAATAATCTTTTTCATCAACAGAATATTCTACTGAAATATCCCAACGGCCAGGCAATAGTTTTTCATCAGGGATATTTATAATTTGTTGATTATTAAGTCCTGTAATTGGGATAACAAAATCTTTTTTTTCGTCTGATGGACGATAAAGTTTTACTAAACCAATTACCATTTTATCTTTTGTTTTATTAGGAAAAATCAAATCAATACCTTTTCCTTCATATTGTTTGATTTCTACTTGCATACTGTCAGCTATGGTTGCTTTTTCTTTTTCTATATTTCCCTGAAATTCAAGCTCTTTTTCATAATATTTTTCTGTAACTAATTGATGATCATATTTTTTATCAGTCAATGTAATTATAAAAAAATACATAATAAAACCTACAAAAGCTAAAATAGCTAAGACAATTCCTGTTCCCCAATTAAATTTCATATCATAAATTTTCTACAAATTTACTACAAAAATATTAACTAAATTATTTTTTCATATAGTTTTTTTCTATATTAAAATATATTCATATTAAATTTATTAATATAAATGTAGATGTTTTCAAAAAAAGTTAATATTTATTCAATAATCAAGCACATAAAGACCAAAATAAATCCGTATATTTGCACAATTTTTATTACTAAAATTATTAAAATGATAAAAATAAAAACTCGAGAACAAATAGAAATAATGAGAGAAAGTGCCTTAGTGGTTTCTCGTACTCTCGGAATGCTTGCCAAAGAAATAAAAGAAGGGGTAACTACCTTATATTTAGATAAATTAGCAGAAGAATTTATAAGAGAACAAGGAGCAATACCTGGTTTTTTAGGTTTGTATAATTTTCCGAATACTCTTTGTGTAAGCCCAAATGCTCAGGTAGTTCACGGTATTCCTAATAATGTACCATTAAAGTCAGGTGATATTGTTTCAGTAGATTGTGGAGCTATAAAAAATGGTTTTTATGGAGATCACGCCTATACTTTTGAAGTAGGAGAAGTAACCCCCGAAGTAAAGCAATTGTTAAAAATAACAAAAGAATCTTTATACATAGGAATTAGAGAATTTAGGTTAGGAAATAGAGTAGAAGATGTAGGTTTTGCTATTCAAAATTATTGTGAAAAAAATGGGTATGGGGTTGTAAGAGAGCTTGTTGGACACGGTTTAGGAACAAAAATGCACGAAGACCCAGAAATGCCTAATTATGGCAAAAGAGGACGTGGTAAAAAATTTGTAGAAGGAATGACTGTTGCTATTGAACCTATGATTAATATGGGAACGCATCGTATAAAACAACTTCGTGATGGTTGGACAATTCTTACTGCTGATGGTAAGCCTTCTGCGCATTTTGAACACGATGTAGCCTTGGTTGATGGCAAACCTAAATTACTTTCTACCTTTAAATATATTTATGAAGCATTAGGAATAGAAAGTAATGAAGAAGATGAATTTTTATTCTAAAAATGAAGATATTTAAGAAAATTTTAAATACTATACCTCGCCCTTGGCTCATTAGGGCAAGTTATATTGTACGTCCATTATTAGAGTTTTGGTACAAAGGGAATCGTTATACAGACCCTATTGACGGAAAATCTTTTAGAACCTTTCTCCCTTATGGGTATAATAAAATACGAACCAATGTACTGTCTCCTTCCACACTTTCACTTGAGCGGCATAGATTGTTATGGTTATATCTACAAAGACATACAGATTTTTTTACAAAAAAGTTAAAAGTTTTACATATTGCACCAGAACAGGCTTTTTATAAAAGATTTAAAAATCAGCCTAATTTGGACTATATAACTGCCGATTTGTATTCTCCTTTAGCTGATGTTATAGCAGATATTTGTAATTTGCCATTTGCTAGCCATTCTTTTGATGTTGTTTTATGCAATCACGTGTTAGAACATATTGAAGATGACAAAAAAGCAATGCAAGAGCTGTATAGAGTACTTAAAAATGGAGGTTGGGGAATATTTCAAGTGCCTCAAAATCTTGATTTAGACGTCACTTTTTCTGACAATACAATTACAGATCCAAAAGAACGGACTCGAATTTTTGGACAATATGACCATCTTCGTGTTTATGGCAAAGATTATTTTGATAAACTAAAGGAAATAGGTTTTACAGTCTTACCTATTCATTGTGAGCAAGTTGCGTCAATAGAAGAAATAGAAAAATATCGATTAGTACAAGAAGAAATTTTACCAATATGTTATAAATAAAAAATAACTCTATATAAATTATTAGATAACTTATATAGAGCTTTATAAAGATTGAGTATAAACGGAATTAATTGTAATATCGTTTTTCAAACCTGCTGATATTCATTTCTTTATCAATAGGTATTTGTTTTTCAATAAAATCATATAAGGCTGTGGCAGTATAAGGAGCTAAAAGAGAACCTCTTGTACCTAATCCATTAAGAATAAATAGTTTATCTATTCTTGGATGTGTTCCTATTAATGGACGACGATCAATAATTGTTGGACGAATTCCTGCTTCTTGGTCAATAATTTCAAAAGGGCAGGAAATCAATTTTCTCAATTTTGCAGTAAGTTCTTCCCTTGCTTCTTCTGTGATTTGAATGCTTTTATCAACATTATCATAAGTAGTTCCTATTTTGTAAATATTTTCCCCAAAAGGAACGATAAATCCATCAGATTTTATTACTTTATCTAAGTTTAAATCAGCTTTAAAAGTTAGTAACTCTCCCTTACTTCCTTGCATAGGTAAGTAGTTGAAATAAGGATTGTTAACTACATTGTACCCTTCACAGAAAATAATTTTTTTAGCTGAAATATTTTTATATTTTATATAATCTTCTTTTATTTCTAAAGCTGAATAATCAAATTTTTCTTCAAAGAAAATGTTTTCTTCTTTCAATTTTTTTGTATAATGAAAAACAAGTTCTTTTGTATGAATTCTTCCTGTTTGTAAAATTTCTCCTAGCCCAAAAGGAGTTTCTATATATGGATTTACTTCTTTTTCAATATTTAAGGATAGAAAAGAGGCTAATAAAGGCTTATCAGAGGCTGAAAACCAATTATTTTGTTCTTCTAAAGAAGTAAATTTTCTAAGAACAGTTAATTTTTCTATTATCGGAATGTTAAGTTTTTCCTGTATTTCTGTATAAAAAACTTTTAAAAGCTCCATTTGTTCATTGGCTTTCCAAATAGGAGTAAATCGTTTGAGAATTACAGGGTTAAATAAAGCCGCTGCAGTTGTAGTTACAGGATTGGGATTATCATTAAAAACAACAAAACTTTTATTATTTTTTTCTAAAAGATGAACTATACTTATTCCAGCAAATCCAAAACCTACAATAATATAATCTTTCATATGATTTTGCGTTAAAATTTCTTAATTTTAATAAGCAGAAATCTTTACTTCTTCTGTTTGAGCATATTGATCAAGCTGAAATATTTGTTGCATAAATTGCAAACTATCTTCTGCTGAGTTGCTCTCTTTCAGGTGGTTAATAAACTTGGTGGTTATTTTTTGAATTATTCGGTTACTTAATATTTCTGCTTGTTCTTCATTAAAGTTATTTATTTTTTTTCGTTGGAAGTCTATTTCTGAATTTTTTAAATTTTCCAATTCCATTTTTAAAGCTCTAATGGTTGGGGCAAATCTTCTATTTTGTAACCAATCTTCAAATTCAGCCTTTACTTCTTTTATAATTCTCTGAGCATCAGGGATAAAGGTTTTTCTTCTTTCAAGTGTACTATCTGTCATTTGAGAGAGATGATCCATATGAATAAGCGTAACACCTTTTATTGTTTTTACATTTTCATCTACATTTTTAGGTATAGAAAGGTCTAAAATTAACATTTCTTTATCCTTTGGAAGAATGTCTTTATTTATTGTAGGTGTTTTACTTCCTGTTGCTACTACAAGGACATCTGTTTGCAATAGTTCTTCTGTCAATTCTGAAAAATTTTTCACTAAAACATTAAATTTTCCAGCTATTTGTTGAGCTTTCTCTTTGGTTCGGTTAATAAGTGTAATATGTTTATTATCAGTGTGTTTTATTAGGTTTTCACACGTATTTCTACCTATTTTTCCAGTTCCAAAAAGAAGAATATTTTTTTGGGAAATATTTTTAACATTACTTAAAATGTATTGTACAGAAGCAAATGAAACAGAAGTAGCTCCAGAGGAAAGTTCGGTTTCATTTTTTACACGCTTACTTGCTTGAATTACAGAGTTTTGTAATCTTTCAATGAAAGCATTTACTAAATTATATTTTTTTGAAAGAATGAAAGCTTTTTTGAATTGGCTAATAATTTCAAAATCTCCTAAAATTTGGCTATCCAAGCCTGTTCCTACATTGAAAATATGATTAATAGCTTCTTTATTTTTATAAATGTAGCCAAATTTTTCAAAGTCTTCAAGGCTTGCTTGTGAATGAGCGCAAAGTTTTTGAATTAGTTGAAATGGGTGTTGGGCAAAACCATACAATTCTGTACGATTGCAGGTAGAAATAATCATCAAACCTTCCATTTGTTCGGCTTGTGCTTCTTCTAAAATAAGCTCTTGACGCTCAATATCTAAGCTAAAACGCCCACGAATATTGGCATCAGCTTTCTTATAGCTAATCCCAATAACATAAAAATGAGTATCTTTTGAATTATTTTTAGTCTCCATTTATACTTCAATCTTTCAACTGCAAAAATAATAGTATATTGTTGATAAAAATAACGCTAAAAGAACTTTTTTTTACTCTAAAAGTGCTATATTTGCATTTTAATTTTATATGTATTGATTATCAATTTGTTATATTGTTGATAACTATAAAATATATAAATAGTCTAAATAAGATAATTGTAAAAATGCCTATACAAAATTTAGAAAATATCGCAGAAAGTTCTACTTCATTATTATACGTAGATGAGGGAATGTATTTAGTTTTTGGAGATAATCAAACTACTGATTTTGAGGAGATTAATCCTGAAATAAAGCAAAATTTTATTCAGCTTCATTTTTGTACCAAAGGTAATGCTATTTTTCTCTTCAATCAAGGGAATTATTCATTGCCAATCTCTGAAATGCAATTACTTTTGTTATATAATCCGCAACAAATATTGTCTGTTTTTTTAAAATTGCACCCGAAGTCTGTAACTATTTCTCTTTTTATTTCAATTCAAAAATTTCATTCTTTATTTTCTGAAGAATCAAGTTGTATAGATTTTCTTAATATGGATAATAAAGATAAAAAATATTATTCTAATGGGACAATAACGCCTCAAATGGCTGTAATTTTGCATCAAATGTTGTATAATAACATTCATTCAAGTATGTTTTTATTATATCAAAAAGCAAAAATATTCGAGTTATTATGTTTGTATTTTAATAAAACAAATGATATAAATACAGAAAATTGTCCTTTTCTTTCAGATGAAGAGAATGTTAAAAAAATAAGACAAGCGAAAGAATTTATTATTAAAAATATGTTAACCCCGCCTTCTTTACAAGAATTGGCTGATGAAGTAGGAATTACTTTGAAAAAATTGAAAACAGGATTTAAGCAAATTTACGGAGAATCGGTTTATAATTTTCTTTTTGATTATAAAATGGAACTTGCTCGAAAGTGGTTACAAAGTGGTGAATATAACATTAATGAACTCAGCTTAAAGTTAGGATATAGCACTCCAAGCCATTTTATCTCTGCTTTTAAGAAAAAATTTGCTACTACCCCAAAAAAGTACCTTTCTGGTAAGGAATGACAAATTCAAAAAGTGGAAATAATTCTATAAATTTTGTATAAGTTCCCACAATAATATAAGTAAACTAATAAAGAATATAGTCCCGAGGTAGAAAGATTTCACTCGGGTCTTTTTACTTAATGTATAGACCAAAATACTACCTATCATTAATAAACTACATATTACAATGTTCTCAGTTTCATCCAATAATAATAGAAAACTTAAAGCAAAAGCAAGTACAGCTATACCTACAGAAACATTTATTTTTACTTTTTTGAAAATATTTAAAGTAAAAGCTATAACAAAAAGCCCGTAAATGGGAATTGCTAATATAATAGTAAAAATGAATAAGAAAAAATATCCGTGGTTTCCTCCTTTAGTATCAATAACCCACTCTATAAAAGGATATGAAAGGAAATAAACCGTGTAACCTATGATAGGAGAAACAATAAAATCTAATAAATTCAGTTTAAAATGTTGTAATTTCTTTATAAGTAAAATGTGAAAAATAAAACAGATAAATATACTAATAAACATAAAACCCACAGGGGAAATCAGTAAAACTAAATCTTGAAGCCAAGTAGTTTTCTTTGTAAATACCCATTCAAGTGTACCTATACTTAGATTTTTTACTTCCCATTTTATTATATTCTCTTTTTCTTTACCTTCCCTTATATTATTACTTCTTACTTGAAGATAATCAGGAATTTGCATTTCTATTTCAATAGGCGGGAAAGTGTTCCAGTATTGAGAAGGATAAATGGCATAATTGAGTTCATATTTGGGTAAAAAACCAGAAGTATCAATACTCAAATTTGCATTATAGTTGATGTTAATGACGTTTTCCCCTTCTGTTAAATCGGCTTCAAAGAAAATAAGGTCGTTAATATAATTTGAAAAATAAACTTGATTATCTTTGAATTTTACAAAATAGAAAACCGTATTTTCTTTAACTTCTTTTTGCAAAAAAGGGTAATTTTCATCAGGATTTAGAGGGATGTTCTTTATTTTTTGCCCATTTATTGTTATAGAATGCGTTCCTATTATGTTCTGAGCTATAAAAATCAATGAAATACGTTGTTTTTTATCAGAATTAATTATATATTTTGCTGTAAAATCTGCAAAATAAGCAGAAAATTTTGATTTTTCTTTATTTTTATCAATTTTGATGTATAGATTTTCTTTTTTTACGACACAACCATTATCATTTTCTTTGTCAGAAACAAGATATAAAGAAGAATGATCAGTGCCAGCAAAATAAGTTTGTGCCATATTAGCAAAACTAAATAAAGGTAAGAATAATAAAGTAATAAAGCGAAGAGCAGATATATATTTTTTCATTTTATGATGGAATATTGGATACAATCTGTCTCTTATACACATCTGACGCTGCCGAC
>CALFOY010000086.1 GCA_937919265.1 uncultured Capnocytophaga sp.
GGATTTATAGAATAAAAATATTATTTTTTATAAAATAAGCATTGCGTCTCCGTACGAGTAGAATTTGTATTTCTCTTCAACGGCTTCTTTATAGGCTTTCATTATCAAATCGTGTCCACCAAATGCAGAAACCATCATTAGTAAAGTTGATTTTGGAGTATGAAAGTTTGTAATTAAACAATCCGCAACACCAAATTCATAAGGAGGGAAAATAAATTTATTTGTCCAACCTAAATAAGGATTTAATGTATTATGAGAAGAAACAGAACTTTCCATAGCACGAATAACTGTAGTTCCTACAGCACAAACTCGTTTTCTATTTTCTTTGGCTTTATTTACAATTTGGCAAGCCTCTTCAGAAATAATGATTTCTTCACTATCCATTTTATGTTTAGAAAGGTCTTCAACTTCTACAGGGTTAAAGGTTCCTAAACCAACGTGAAGGGTCAATTCTGCAAAGCTAACTCCTTTTATTTCAAGTCGTTTCATTAAATGTTTAGAGAAGTGCAATCCTGCTGTTGGAGCTGCTACTGCACCTTCGTGTTTTGCATAAATAGTTTGGTAACGTTCTTCATCTTCAGGCTCTAAAGGTCGTTTTATATATTTAGGTAGAGGTGTATGCCCTAGTTCTATTAGTTTTTCTCTAAAACCTTCATAAGAACCATCAAATAAAAAACGAAGCGTACGACCTCTTGAAGTGGTGTTATCAATAACCTCTGCTACAAGAGTTTCTTCTTTGTCAAAATATAATTTATTTCCAATTCTGATTTTTCTAGCAGGATCCACCAATACGTCCCAAAGGCGTTGTTCTTTATTGAGTTCTCTAAGTAAAAATACTTCTATTTTTGCATTAGTTTTTTCTTTATTTCCGTATAATCGAGCTGGAAAAACTTTAGTGTTATTTAGAACAAAAACATCACCATCATCAAAATAATCAATAACATCTTTGAATAATCGGTGTTCTATTTTTCCTGTTTTTCGGTGAATAACCATCAAGCGAGCCTCATCTCGGTTTTCACTTGGATATTCAGCTAAAAGCTCATTCGGTAAATTAAAATTAAAATTTGATAATTTCATATATGAAAAGTTATACCATTTTTGGTTTCAATCTGCAAAGATACGATAATAATAGTACCTTTGTCAAGTGTTTTTTGAATTATTTTTTTAAATTATAAATGTCTGGATTTTAAATGTATAAAAAAGAAAAGATTGAACTTTATGCCCAATCTTTCCCAATTATTAATATTTCAAAAAAATGACTATGCTTTTCTTGGTGAAAAATATCCTAAAAATAGTAAATATGCTGTACTAATTAGTAAAACAAGAATACCTGTTTCTAAAGAAATTTTTGACATTGTAAGCCCAACTACAAAAGGTAAAAAAGCTCCTCCTGATATAGCCATCATCATTAAACCTGAAATTTCATTACTATATTCTGGTTTTTTCTCAACAGCAATACTAAAAATAAGAGGAAAAATATTTGCTATACCTAATCCTATAAGGAAAATAAGTACCCAAGCAGTCAATTCATTTGGAACAAAAATTAATACAATAAATGTAAAAATAGAAAGCCACGCAGAGCCTATAAGAAATTTTTTAGCAGAAATTTTTGTTAAAAGAATAGCTCCAAGGAAAGCGCCTAACATTTTAGCAAAGAAATAAATAGACTTGCCATATTTAGCTGCTTCTTCATCAATACTTATTTTATCAATAAGGTAAGTGCCTATATTTGAATTCATTGCAACGTCAATTCCTACTACAAAGAAAATTCCTAAAACCATTAAAGCAATGAAACGATTACCTAATAACTGAATACAAGATGAAAAAGAAGTTTTCTTTGCATCATCAGCTTTTTTACTTTCATTAATTTTTACAGAACTTAACCAAAAAGCTGTAAGAACAGAAACCACAGCAAAAAGATAAAGAGCGAAGCGCCATTCTCCTTCTCCAGCCATTCCAAATGATTGAGCTAAAAAAGGTCCAACTTTTGCAGCAATAAAAGGTCCAACCATAGAGCCAATAGCTTTGATAAACTGAGAAAAACTCAACATACTTGAAGCTCTTTCTTGTGGAACAACATCTACTAAAAGAGGGTTAGCAGCCACTTGTAAAATAGTATTTCCTATTCCAATAAGTGAAAATGCTGTTAAAATAACAGGAAGAGTATTCCCGAAAATAGGAATAAATAATGCCACAGCAGTAATGATTATCCCGTACAAAAGTACTTTTTTCTTACCTATTTTATCTTGCCAAAGCCCAATAGGAACAGAAAGAAAGAAAAACCATATAAATGCTACAAATGGAATGAGTTGTAAAATATGAGCAGGAATAGAACCTTCTTTTTTAAGCTCATCAACACCCGTGCCTACAAGGTCAATAAAACTCATTACAAAGAACGACATTAGCACAGGAATAATATGTGCTAGATTCATTTTTTTATCCATACTTAACTTATTTTTTTATAATTTTTAATATGCAAATTTAATAAAAAAATATGAAATAAAAATAAATTTATTGACATGGTTATGTTTAGTATGTTTTTCGATTATTATTATAGCCTTTGTAAATGGAAGAGTAATTTTTGCATACTTTTCAGAAGCATTATTATTGTATTACTTTATTGAAGAGAAAGTTCAAATTAACTTAAAATTTTTAATAATTTTTCTTTTTAGTAGTGTTAGTAGTGGAACAATGAGTGTTATTCTAATTACTTGTTTTTTATCAAGAAAAATGATAAAAAATAACTTAAAGAAAAAAAGAACTATAAAAATATTTAAAGTAGCTATAATTTTAATAGTAACTTATTTTTTTATAATCTTTGCTAAAAAAAATTTAGTATCTTATTCAGGGAATATTTTTAAATTATTACAA
>CALFOY010000087.1 GCA_937919265.1 uncultured Capnocytophaga sp.
GCATAAACTCCTCCTGAAAGTCGTTTTCGCACTCAAATTCATTGTCTATGATGATACGAACAAAAGCAGCGATATCTTCACGAGTGAGGTTGTTATGCTTTACAGGGTCGGGCATTGCTAAATCAAAGGCAAAAACCTCAATACCATTGCCTTCCCACCATTCCCATAGCCAAGTATCGGAAAGGTCTTTGCCGGTGAGCTCACTGAGGTATTGCTCCATTGCCTTGTATTCTTTGTCAAATACTTCTTCGGGAGTATCTTCACTTTGGGCATCATGAAAGGCTTCGTAGTCTTCCAAACGTTTTAGTACAAGCGGGAACAGCTTTTCTGCTGTCGCAAAATCGGGGCGTAGTTCTTTTCTTAAGGTGTTCATCTTTAAAAATTTTAAGGGTTGAAAAGTGCAAATAGGGATAATTCACAGATGACACTTTTTTATTTTTTAGGATACAAAGGTAAGGATAATTTGCTAATTACCAAAATATCACTACCTTTGCTCTTAGAATAATAACATTATGGATAAACAAGAAATAGAAGCACTCACCAGTACCTTGTGCAATAGTATTGTGAGTGATTTGAACCAAATGAAGGACACTCACAAACAACCTTATGCCTTGGCATTGGTTGGCAATGATGATATGGAGCATTTCTTTTTAGCATTAGCCAATACTGAAGACTTGGAGAAGATTCTATCAGAAAATGAGGTAACACCTACTGATACTGACGATTTTCTATATTTTAAATGGTCGCCTAATGAATGGTTGTGTATGAGTTATGATTTAGAAGATAGTCAGTTGAAAGCCTTTAATAAAAAACTTCGGGAAGAGGCGAGTGCTATCAAAAGTGATTGTGATAACTATAGGAAAACTATGCTTGAAGTGTGTATGGCTGCTCTTGTTAAAGCCAAACCTCAAATAGAAAACTCATTAAAGCATAGCAACCTACCTATTTTTGTATCATTTACTGATATTTCAAAACTACAAGAAATTGAGAACTACACCGCTTTACAAATCAATTCCAAAGAAGTGTATGAGGCTTTCAGTACTCGTTTTGCCGAATTGGATTGGGGAAAAGACTTGGGCGTGTATGCTCCTTTCTAAAAAACATTAATTGATTTATAAATGAAGAATTTAGAACTTAAAATCCCACCTGCTGCAGTATGGCTTATCTGTGCCTTGATAATGTGGGTACTTGCTCGTTTATTGCCTTTTGGCGCATTGCCTCCCTTGCCTGTAGTGGCTATAGCTGTCGCAGGGATAGGTATAGGAGTTGGATTAGCTAGTCTTTGGAGTTTTCACAAAGTCCGCACTACTATCAATCCTCTTGAGCCATCGCAGGCTACTCATTTTGTTTCAAAAGGGGTGTACCAACTGAGTCGCAACCCTATGTACGTAGGCTTGGCTTGCTGTTTGCTCGCTTGGGCGATATGGCTCTCTTATCTTTTAACTTGGATAGGAGTACCGCTATTTATAGTCTATATGACACGCTTCCAAATCATTCCAGAAGAGAGCGCCCTCAGGCTGAAATTTGGCAAAGAATACGAAAACTATTGCTTGAAAGTACGCCGCTGGCTGTAATTTTAATTGCCATACCCCAATACCCTCAAACTCTCTTCTGTTTTTAATAACTGAAACTGACCTATGCTGTGGAGCAAGGTTTCGATAGCGTTGAGGTCTTGTGTCTCGTAAATGGGAGGGACTAACTTGCCAATATATGCCTTTTGCCAGCGTGCTTTGAACTCTATATATTCAATTTCGCGGTAATAAGTAGGGTATTCACCAGTGGTAATATTTTCCGAAATATAATCTTCTTGAATGTACAAATCGCTGTCATTGCCTACTTTGTGCCAAGCGATTTCGTTCACACAATAGCCAAAGAAATCATATATTTCGCACTGCTTGATAAGATTTTTATGAGCGATGATAGCCGTAAAGAGCTTGCGCCATTTGGCATTGCTCATATACGAAGTCGCAAAGGTGCTTATTTTCTTTTCCAATTGCTCTATATAGCGATGGTAGTCTTCTGTGGATGGAAATAGTTCCTTGTATTTTTGCATAGGGGTATTTTTAATTGACAAATTATTATAGACTTCTCCTTCCTTCTCTGATATAGAATATTTCGTGGTAAGCGGTAGAAAACCAGCCGTCTTCTATCATATAAATAAATTGGCTCCAAAGGCTTCCTTCCTCTAATAATTTAGGATGAAGTTCACGAATAGCCTCGGTTACTTGCTCCGCAACTTTATCCAGTATTGCAAAAAGTTTTTCTTGGGTAGATGTATCACTACCTTTAAGTTGAAATACCCCCGCCAGCAACAGACTATAACTTTTGATAAACTCCTCCAGCGAATGATTCACCCACACCACAGGGGCGTCGGTATAATCGTTATTGGTAGAGAGTAAGCATACATTCCCCTTAGCATTCAATGCAAAATAACCATAACAACATTTTCCAAAACATTGGAAGCGTTTTCCTTGTAGTTGCATAGAGACAAGCTCATCGGGAAAGCGAATGAAGTAAAACCCCATTTGTGGATAGTCGTTCAGAAGGGCAAACTTGTTTTGCAGTACCTCATCAAGGCTCATCAGCTGGGGTTGAGGAGGGTGTAACTCAGCGGTAATGCCCGCTTGGTGTAGGGTTTCTATATCATCTTTTGTAAAACTAAGCATATTTCTTCTCTATTCTTTTGGCAATGGTTTTTCCTGTGCTTTTGTAATAGGCTTCTGTAAAAGGGAGTGCTTTGAGATAGGGGATATCACTCTTGTTACCAAACGCCTGAAAGCATACAGCAGCACTACACATTAGCATTTCGTCTTTTTTAGACTGCCCAAAGCTGATGATCTGCTTTAAGATAGGTACAAAAGCCTCGTGAAGGTTTTTATTCACTTTTTCACTTTTGAGTTGGTGTGATATATCACAAAGTTCATAGGTGTATTCTTTTACAAAATCCTGCTGATCATCGGTGATTTTAGAAGAAAAATTTTGGGCAATTTCCAAAAAAGCAGGGAGTGATTCCTCTATGGCTAACTCTTTTAATACTCCAAAGACAATGCTAAAAAAGTCTTTTGTTTTGTGTATTGATTTTACCAAGCCTTGTACCCCTTCTTCTAAATAAATGCAAATGGCATCTACCCACGAGGCGAAAGGCACAATAAGCTCATCGTTCAGTGGTTGCCAATGGTATTGCACTACCATTTCCTGCAAGGGAGTAATGTACTCTTTATTAGGCGTTTTGAGAATTTTTAAGAGGTCTTCTACCTCCAAATTGCCTTTTTTCTCCAACTGATGGAGCTTTTTGATGTGTTTTGCTACTGCTTCGGTCATATTGTTAATTTAGTTAATTTAGTAGCTATATAATTTTAACTTTACCAAAATATTTAATTGCCTGTCGTGCTACGACTCATCGTCGTAGGAAGTGTAATCCCATTCCAAGCCAAAGTTTTCCATAGCGTCTAAAAGAGTATCAAATAACTCTTGTTGAGCGCTGCCTATAAAAATAGCTGTGGCTCGGTTTGTATCTTGGTGTACAGCAAGGGTAATGACTATTTGAAAATCGGCATCGGTAAAGGTGCGTTGTCCTTCCCAACTGAGAGAGGTAAGTTCGGTATATTGTTTTTCTATATGGGCAACTGCTCCTGTGGGTACTTCAAAGTCTTCCATTTTCCAACCGCCCATTGCATTGGCATTATAACGCAAGCCTCCCATCACACCGTTGTAAATAGCTATGTACAGCCAAAAGTCGGAGAGTGTTTGAGTTTCTAATACCCAATCGGGGTCGGTTTCTGAGCCGTAATTCCCCCAAACCGGAGGGTTAGAGATTGTCAAATCCTCTTTGCGAATTGCCCACATTACCACTCCTTGGTTTTCTTCACAAAAGCATAAGTAATCCCCTGCAAAGTATAACTGCTGGGGTGTTGCTAAACTGTTAAACGACTGGTTTACGCTTTTCGTTGCCCCTAACTGTAAGTAATACGCTCGGAACTCCTCAGGCAAGGTGATGAGCAAGCGTTTTTCAGCTTTTAACAACTGTGCTTCCGAGAAGCCTTTGCAGTTCTTTGGTGTGAGATTGTATAGTTTTTTGATATATTTTTCTACTACTTCAGTCATATTCTTAATTGTATTTCATTTTTTTGTTTTATCTTTGCAAAGGTAAATAAAAAATATCATTATGGCATCTATTACACACCCTTATTTTGGTACTCTTGATACCAGCATTATACAAGAAGATTTTGACCCAGATGTGCTATGGGAACAAAAAGTAACTTTCCAAGAATTAAACGATCCTGTTGAGTTTAGTCTTTGGTTGGCTAAAAAAGAGGAAATCAGTAAGGAAAGATTGGATTTGTTTGAGCAATTTATCAAGTATTTTCCAGAAAGAGACCAACAGGCACGCAAAGCGCTCAAAAGCTATTTAGAACAAGATAGCGAGTATATAGATTTTCATATAGACGAATTAGAGTTAGAGGTACCTACCTCTATTGATGATTTTGTGACAGCTATGAAAATTAATAACGTGGGGCTTTGGTACTGTATTTCAAAGGAAGAAATTATTGTCGATTATATGATAGACCCTGACCAAAGTGACGAGATTCTTGCTGTTCGTTTTAACTTAGACGGCAGCTTTAGTTCTATTGCTTGGGAAAGCTAACTTGAGTCCTTAGTTGTTAGGTAATCACTAATGGCTAAGGACTAATAGCTATTTTTAATATTTCAACAAATAAAAGCCCCATATCATATTGCTAAACTCACCTGCTACAAAGCTGTGTGTCTCGCCATTTATCACTACTTTATAAAGGCAAAAAGACCTTTCGGCATGATAGAGAGGGTCTGTTACTTTTACATATTCTCCCGTTTCTTGCCACTGGTAGTCAAA
>CALFOY010000088.1 GCA_937919265.1 uncultured Capnocytophaga sp.
GGTCTCGTGGGCTCGGAGATGTGTATAAGAGACAGCTTCTATTCCTAATCCCAATAAAGGATCGTATTGATAATAGGAATCGATATCATCATTTTCTTTTAAAAATTTCTTTTCAGCAGGAGTTAATTTTTCTTTAGGTGATTCACTTGTTACTGCATACAATTCTTTTTCCTTTAAATCTATATTATTTTTAATTTTCTTTTTTACCCTTTGGATAAATGTTAAAAATTAAAATCCTAAAATGATTTTGGCTATTATAAAATAAATAAGAATACCAAGTACATCATTACTTGTGGTAATAAATGGCCCTGTTGCTACAGCAGGGTCTATCCCTCTTTTATGCAAAAATATAGGAATAAAAGTACCTATTACAGCTGCGTTAATAATTACCGTTACCAAAGCGATACAAACAGTCATAGATTCCTCATAAGAACTTCCAAAAACAAAATGACTAATAACCAAAACAATAGAAGCTAGAGCCAAACCATTAATAAGACCTAAAAGAAACTCTTTAAGCAAACGCCCCCACAAAGCTCCATCTATAGAATTATTAGCCAACCCTTGTACTACAATTGCTGAGGATTGTACCCCTACATTACCTGCTGTAGATTGAATAAGAGGAATAAATAATAACAAAATTGGAAAAGTACCCAAACCATCTTGAAATCCATTAATAATACTTGCTGCTCCTATCCCGCCGAACATACCAATAAGCAACCAAGGAAGCCTAGCTCGTGTTAGTTTCCAAATGCTATCGTCAGCTTCAACATCTTGCGTGATCCCCGCTGCCATTTGATAATCTCGGTCTGCTTCTTCCTTAATTACATCGACAATATCATCTATGGTAATTCTACCTACAAGTTGATGTGTCATATCCACAACAGGAATGGCTTCCAAGTCATACTTAGACATTACACGCGCTACCTCTTCTGCTGGGTCTGTTACATATACAAAATCTACTTTCGGGATATAAATATCTTTAATATGAGCATTAGCAGGAGCTGTTAATAAATCCTTGAGGGAAAGACGCCCTTTTAGTTTTTCATCATCATCAACTACATATATAGAATGTACTCTTGTTACATATTGGGCTTGCTCACGCATTTTTTTCATACAAACATCAATATCCCAATTTTCATTAACTTTTACAAGTTCTTTTGCCATAAGCCCCCCCGCTGAATCTTCATCATAACGAAGTAAATCAACAATATCTCGAGCGTGTTCAACATCATCTATATGAGCTAAAATTTCTGTTTGTCGTTCTTCAGGAAGATCAGCTATCAAATAAGCAGCATCATCAGTATCCAATTGAAGCAAATCTTGAGCTATTTCTTGGTTGGACATATTATCCAAAATATGCTCCAAAATATGATCTTCAACTTCGGTTAAGGTTTCTGATGCTTTTTCAGGATTTAATAATTTAACAACATATGTGGCTTCATCAAGTTCTAACTCGCTGGTAATCTCCGCAATATCAGCATAGTGCAAAGCATTCAAATACTCTGTAAGTTCCTGTTTTTTATCTTCTTGTATGAGCCGTTTTATATGTTCAATAATCTCTTCTGTAAGTTTAAAAATTTGCATTTTTCTGTTTTTTTAGTGAAAAAAATTATATTAAAAAGAAGTACAAAATTACATTTTTTCAATTACTTATAAATAAGAAAAGCACCGATTTCTCAGTACTTTCTATTTTTCATAAATAACGATTAATTTTATTTATTAGAAAACTTTTCCAATCCGTTTTTCAACCAAGTTTTATAAGTATCTGTATCTACGTATTGAACAGGAGTAGAAAGCAATTGATGTTCTGAGGTAATAAGCACATAATAAGGCTGAGAAGCTGTTCTAAAATTCACTTCTTGGAAAGTAGCCCACTTATCCCCTATTGTTTCTATTCTTTCAACTCTTCCATTTTTATGTTTAAAATCAAACTGATGTTCTTCAGGAAGTTTCTCTCTGTCATCAACATAAAGAGAAATTAAAACATAATTAAGCATTAGTTCTTCTACTTCTGGGTCTGTCCAAACGTGCTCTTCCATCTTACGACAATTAACACACGCCCAACCTGTAAAATCTAATAATATTGGCATATTATTCTCTTTTGCATAAGCAATTCCCTCATAATAGTCCTTAAATATTTTCTGTTTTTTACCTTCTTTTTTCTCTATGATAGAATAAAATTCTGGCGGAGGGAAACCACTAAGAATACGTAAATTATTTTTCCCTAATAAACCTAAAAACAAATATAAAGAAAAAATACCAGAAATTACTCCAATAAATAGCCTTCCTTTATTCATTTTTAGCAAAGGTTTTTTAGGTTCATCGTGCGGGAAACGTATTATACCAAACATATAAAGAGTTAAAAGTGTAAAAAGAACAACCCATATCCCTACAAAAACCTCTCTTTTTAGTAAGCCCCAATGCTCTACAAGGTCTGCATTTGAAAGAAATTTGAATGCAAAAGCCAGCTCTAAGAAACCTAAAAACACTTTTGCAGTAGTCATCCAACCTCCTGAACGAGGCAAAGAGTTTAACAAACTTGGGAAAAGAGCAAAAACTAAAAACGGTAATGCCAACGAAAGACCAAAGCCCGCCATACCTGTAGTCAATTGTATAGCTCCTCCATCTGCAGAAAGTGAACCCGCTAAAAGTGAACCTAAAATAGGTCCTGTACAAGAAAATGACACTATAGCCAAAGTAAGTGCCATAAAAAATATTCCTATTATTCCTCCAATATTTGAAGCGCTATCCATCTTTGTACTCCAAGAAGCAGGAAGAGTTATTTCATAATAACCGAAAAATGAAAAAGCAAAAAATACAAAAATAATAAAGAAAAATACATTAAGCCACACACTTGTTGAAATAGTATTCAATATTTCAGGGTCTAAACCATCTAAAAAGTGAAATGGTAAACTCAATAGAATATAAATAAAGAATATAAAAAAGCCATAAAGAAAGGCATTGATAATTCCTTTTTTACGTGTTTTACTCTGTTTCGTAAAGAAAGATACTGTAAGAGGTATCATAGGAAAAACACAAGGTGTAAGTAAAGCAATGAAACCTCCCAAAAATCCTAAAATAAATACAGTCCAATTAGATTGAGCTTCTCCATTTTGCTCATTCCCTATGAATTCAGTATTTTTTAAAGGAAGTTCTAAATTTTTAGACATATCCTTACTTCTTTCATCTATTTGTTTTTCAACCACTTGTATTTGACTTCCGTCCAATGAAAAAGCAAAATCTTCATTCAAATTAATACAAACATCAATACATGCTTGATAGAATATACTACCACTAATATGCTTTACATCACTATTTAATAGCTTTATTTTCTGAATTATTAGAATTTTATTTTCAAAGAAAACTTCTTCAACATCAAAAATTTCATTGAATGCTTTATGTGTATCTGTTTCTACTGGCTCTCCTACAAGTTCAAAATTATTTTCTTGATTTTCATACTTAATCCGAGTAGGTAAAGCGCCACCTTCTGGATTATTTACAGAATATACATGCCACTTTGGCTCTATTTTTCCACTAAATATAAGTTCATATTCTGTATCAGAAAGTTTTTTATGAGTAAAACTCCATTGAACAGGATTTTCTTGTTTTTCAGGAACATTACTTCCGAAAGGAAGTTGAGCTAAAGCACTGAAAGACAAACTAATAAAGAGTATAAATACACTCCATAATTTTACTTTTGAAACTATACTTTTTGCTATCATATTTCATTCAATTAAATTAGGTGAAAGAGCGCAAAAATCATACCAAAAAATTATATCTTTCTATAAATTTATTGTTATTTTAAAAATTACTTATTTATTTACATAAAAACAGTATGTTTTAATTATAAATGATATTTATTATATATTATTCATATACTTTTTATCATTATTATGACATTATTTATCATTTTATATATATACATAATATAAATAACAATATACATACTTATTATTACCTATTATTTTATGATATATACAACAAAAAATATCATATTAACTACATACATAACTGTATTATTATAAAATTTTATTTAGTTTACAACATATTTGATATATTTATTATAAAATATTATCTATTTATATACTATTTTATTTATTATATGTGCTATATTTATCATTTATAAAGAAAAATAGCCTATATATTCATATATATAAGCTATTTTTTATTAAATATTATTATTTTAAATTTCTAATATACTTTATTTTTTATAAATAAAATTGTACTCTTTTAGATTTTATATCATTTGATATAATACCATCTTTATATGCTAAATGTCCATTAACGAATGTATGTGTTATTTGGTTATGAAATGTAACATTTTCAAATGGTGACCAACCACATTTATATAGTATATTACTTTTATTGACATTAAATGATTTATTTTGGTCTATTAATACTAAATCAGCGTAATATCCTTCTCTTAAAAATCCTCTTTCTTCTACTCGGAATAGTATTGCAGGATTATGACACATCTTTTCTACTATTTTTTCGAGAGATATTTTACCTAATCGTTCGTTTTCAAGCATTGCACAGAGTGAATGTTGTACCAAAGGTCCTCCTGATGGAGTTTTTGAATATATTTTACTTTGTTTTTCTTCAATTGTATGGGGTGCGTGGTCTGTTGCAATAACATCTAACCTATTATCTAATAATGCTTGCCATAGTGCTGTACGATCTTCTTTTGTTTTTACAGCAGGATTCCACTTAATAAAAGCCCCTTTGTCGTTATAATCTTCATCTGAGAACCATAAATGATGAACGCAAACCTCTGCAGTTATTTTTTTATCCTTTAGTGGTATAGTATTATCGAATAATGTTGTTTCTTTACCCGTAGAAATATGAAAAATATGCAATCTTGCTCCTGTTTTCTTTGCTAATGCTACTGCTTTACTCGATGAAAGATAACAAGCCTCTGTACTACGAATAATAGGATGCATTTTTATAGGGATATTCTCTCCATATTCTGCTAAAAATCTTTCTGTATTGGTTCTTATTGTCTGTTCATCTTCACAATGTGTAGCTATTATAGAATCTACATTACTAAAAATACTCTCTAATACATTTTCATTATCTACAAGCATATTTCCGGTTGAAGAACCTAAGAATAACTTCACTCCTACTACATTCTTTTTATCTATTTTCTTTAATTCATCCAAATTATTATTAGTTCCACCTAAGAAAAAAGAATAATTAGCATAAGAAGTTTTTCTAGCGATAGCAAATTTTTCTTCTAATAGCTCGATGGTTGTAGTTTGTGGTACAGTATTAGGTTGTTCAAAATAAGTTGTGACACCTCCTGCTATAGCAGCGGCACTTTCAGTTGCTATATTTGCTTTATGGGTTAATCCTGGTTCTCTAAAATGTACTTGATCATCAATTACACCTGGAATAAGTAGCTTACCGTTTGCATCTATTATTTTTTGCACATTATTTGAAGAGATATCATTAGCTATTTTACTTATTCTTTCATTTTCAATAAGTAAATCTCCTTCAAAAATAAGGTTTTCATTCACCATTTTTGCATTTTTAATAAGTGTTTTCATTTTTTGTATATTAAATTTTATTTATTTTTATATTTATTTAGGAATTTAATTAATTTTTGTTTCATATTTGATACAAAAAAAGGTTAGCTCAATTAACTAACCTTTTGTTTTTACTATAATTTTCTTTTATTTAATAATTAATATAGTCTGCTATTTCTAAACCATAGCCAGACATTCCAACATAACGAGATTTTTCTGAATTAGTAAGAAGCTTCATTCTTGTAATATCTAAATCTAATACTATTTGTGCGCCTATTCCTATATCTTTTGTCTCTTGAGAAGGGCTTTTTTCTTGTTTTATACCATTTTGTAGGTCTTTAATAGCTTGTATTCGGCTTAATAAATTATGAGAATAGCCTTCTTGATTAATTAAAATAACAGCTCCTTTACCTTCTTTACTTATTTGTTCAAAAATTCGGTCTAATTCATTATCTTTTTTACGAACTATAAGATCTAGAATGTCATTACTGATAAAATTCGCATGAATACGAGTTAAAACTGCCTCATCTTTTGCCCAATTTCCTTTGGTAAAAGCTAAATGTATTTGACCATTAGTTGTTTGTTCATAAGCTCTAAGACGGAATTGACCATAATCGGTATCAATCATAAAATCTTCTTTCTTTTGAATCAAACTATCGTGACGCATACGATACGCTACGAGGTCTTCAATAGATATTAATTTAAGATTGTGTTTTTTCGCTATTTCTATAAGCTGAGGCAAACGTGCCATAGAGCCATCTTCATTAAGTATTTCGATAAGAATACCTGCAGGATTCAAGCCTGCCAATCTTGCTAAATCTACGGCAGCTTCTGTGTGTCCTGTTCTTCTCAAAACACCTCCTTCTTTGGCTTTAAGAGGGAAAATATGTCCTGGTCTACCGAAATCATCTGGTTTAGTATTAGGATCAACAAGAGCTTTAATAGTCTTTGCTCTGTCAAAAACAGAAATTCCTGTAGTACAGCCATTTCCTTTTAGGTCAATAGAAACAGTAAATTGAGTATGATGAAGAACTGTATTGTTTTCAACCATCATATCTAAGCCTAATTCTTTACAACGTTTTTCAGGAAGTGGAGTACAGAGCAATCCGCGTCCATAAAGGGTCATAAAGTTAATCATTTCTGGGGTTACTTTTTCTGCAGCAGCTATAAAATCTCCTTCATTTTCACGATCTTCGTCATCAACAACGATTATCATTTTCCCCTGCTTAATATCTTCTATGGCTTCTTCTATGGTATTGAGTTGAATTCTATGAGACATAATTATTGATTTAATTATTATTAATGTTTTGTTTTTTCTTCAATAAAAAAGAATATTTTATTTGGATACAAATTTATATTTTTTTATTGATTTTTGTTTATTTTTTTTATTATAATAATAAACCCCTAAGTTGTAAAAAGCTGTTGTGTTAAGTTTTGCAGCAGCCTCTAGATTTAGAGTCCGTACTATTTTATCAGTTTCAGGATAGTAAAGGCTCAGATCAACCATTGAATAATCATCTCCACTACTTGCAAGTCTTTCTAGTATTTTTTTTGCTTCTTTGCTTTGTTTTACTTGATTTTCCTCAGCTTTTGCTGGATTTTTCTCTTTTTCCATATCTTCTAGAATATAAGCAAGTTTATATCCAGCTGAGATTGATCCTAGCAAATATGCTTTATTATAGATGTTTTTTGCTTTTTTTATTTCCTTTTGAGTTTCGTATAGACGACCTAGATAATTCATTGCATCAATATCATTTTTATTAGCTGCTTTTTGATAAAATTCTTCAGCTTTTGCAAAATCTTTTAAATTTTCATAGATAAACCCTTTGTATCCTAAAATTAAGACTTCATCCGAGTTTGTATCTTCCAGCATTTTTAATGCAAGATCATAATTCTTTTCGCCTTTTACAAGCCGTGAAGCAAGTTCAAATGCTGCAAGATAATATTTATTTTGTGAAAATATCTGATTGTAAATTTGTACTGCTTCCTCTTCTTTAT
>CALFOY010000089.1 GCA_937919265.1 uncultured Capnocytophaga sp.
TTTTAATATAAATTAAATTAAAAAAATATTTTTAAATGTAAAATAATACCCTAATATCTATTATTTTATAGAAATATTTTACTGATATTCTTAAAGTTAAATAAAATAATAATCGTATCTTTGCAGTCGTTAAAATTCTTTTAAATAGAAAATATAAATTACTTATAAAAAAAATAAAAATGTCTATTAAAGAAAACGACAAAAAGTACGTTTGGCACGCTTATACTCAGCACAAAACCAGTGGAGAAGCCATCCCTATTGTACGTGCCAAAGATGCCCTTATGTGGGATGAAAATGGGAAAGAATATATTGATGCTATTGCTTCTTGGTGGGTTAATCCATTTGGACATTCTAATGAAAGATTAGCAAAAGTAGCTTATAATCAACTAACTACACTAGAACATATCCTTTTTGGAGGTTTTACACATAAGCCCGCTACGGATTTATCAGAGAAATTAATTTCATTACTCCCTGATAATCAGCAACGTATATTTTTTTCAGATAATGGTTCTACTGCAGTTGAGGTGGCTGTAAAAATAGCTCTTCAATATCATTATAACAAAGGAGAAAAGAAAATAACTTTCATAGCTTTTGAAGATGCCTTTCACGGAGATACTTTTGCGGCAATGGCAGTTTCTGGAATTTCACTTTATACAACTGCTTTTCAAGGTCAGCTTTTAGATGTTGTTCGTATTCCTATTCCAGAAAAAGGTAAAGAAGAAAGTACAAAACAGGCACTTTTGAATGTAATTTCTAAAAGTAATTGTGCAGCTTTTATTTTTGAACCTCTGGTATTAGGAGCAGCTGGTATGCGAATGTATTCTCCTGAAATCCTTGATGAATTATTAAAAATCTGTAAAGAAAATAAGGTCTTAACCATAGCAGATGAAGTAATGACGGGCTTTGGTAAAACAGGAAAGATATTTGCATGTGATTATTTAACAGAAAATCCTGATATTATTTGTCTTTCAAAGGCTCTTACAGGTGGAACTATTCCTTTGGCTGCAACATCAACTTCTGAAGAAATTTTTTCAGCATTCTATGATGATGATGTAAGTAAAGCACTTTTCCACGGACATACTTTTATGGCAAATCCAACAGGATGTTCAATAGCGTTAGAAAGTATAAAAATACTACAAGAACCTGAAATTCAATATAATATACAAAGAATAAATAAAAAACATTTAGCCTTTGCTGAAAAAATAAAAAAACACCATAAAGTACAAAGTACCAGAGTATTAGGTGTCATTTTTGCTTTGGATTTAAAATTGAAAGATACAGATGGCTATTATGGTAAAGTACGAAATATACTTTATGATTATTTTATAGAAAATGGTATTATTCTTCGTCCTGTTTATGGAACTATTTATATATTACCTTGTTATATAATGACAGATGAACAATTAGATAAAGTATATAAAACTATTGAAGAGGCCATACAAATGCTAGAAGATAACCAATTATTATAGAGAAAAAACAATATGAAATACTAATTTAAATATAAAAAAAGTTAATTAGTATTTCATTATTATTTTGTAAAGTAGAAAATAACTATATTTGAAAGCTAAAAAATAAATTATGAAATATAAAAAAATTCTGTTATTAGGAAGTTTAGCGCTTTCCTCAGTGGCTTTTGCACAACGTACTCAGGAATATACAGCGCAAAGTGTTCAGTTCCAGAAGGCACTTTCTTTGTATCATCAAAAACAATACAAATCTGCACAACATTTCTTCCAAAAAGAATTACAAAATTCTGATAATGAAGAATTTAAACAGAAATGTAAATACTATATAGCCTCTTCTGCTATTCATTTAGGACAAGAAGGAGCAGATGCCCAAATGGAACAATTTTTGAAGAACTATCCTGCTTCTCCTTATTCTGTTAATGCAAATTTAGAAGTGGCTAATTATTATTTTTCTAAAGGAAATACCAAACAAGCTCTTATTTGGTATGATAAAATTGCTCCTGAAACTTTAACAGGAACGGAAAAGGAAAAGTTTAATTTTCAATACGGATATTGTCTTTTTGCTCACGGAGATAAAGATGAAGCTAAAAAATACTTATCTCAAGTGAAAAACTCAAAAGAATATGCTTCAAAATCAGCATATTATTTAGGCTATATTGCTTATGATGCAGATGATTATAAAGAGGCAAATCAATACTTTACTCAAGTAAAACAAGATGATGAGTTGAGTAAAAACTTATCTTATTATCAGGCTGATATGAGCTTTAAACAAGGTAATTTTCAAAAAGCAATTCAAGAAGGATTAGTTCAATTAAAAAAAACTAATAACCCTCAGTATATTTCTGAAATAAATAAAATAATAGGAGAAAGTTACTTTAATTTAAAGCAATATAAGGAAGCTATTCCATATCTAAAAGCCTATAAAGGGAAAAATAGCCGTTATACAAATACAGATTTATACTATTTAGGTTATGCCTATTATAAACAAGGCGATTATCAAAATGCAATTAATAATTTCAATCAAATAATTGACGGAAAGAATGATGTTGCTCAAAATGCTTATTATCATTTGGCTGAATGTTATTTGAAAACAGAGCAAAAGCAACAAGCGCTTAATGCTTTCAGAAATGCATCTCAAATGGAATTTAACCCAACCATAAAAAAAGATGCAATGCTTAATTACGCTCGTTTAAGCTATGATATAGGAAACCATTATGAAAGCGTACCTACTGCTATTCAGGCTTTTATAAATGCTTATCCAAATGACCATTCTGCTGAAATGAAAGAACTTTTAGTAGATTCTTATGTAACATCAGGAGATTATAAATCGGCAATGGAGCTTCTTGAAAAATCAAATTCTATTTCAGATAAAAAGATTTATCAGCAAGTGGCTTTTTATAGAGCCTTACAACTTTATGCCGATGAAGATTATTCTCAGGCTTTACTTTATTTCCAAAAAGCAAAAGGACAACCGAACTCAGATATTAATGCAAGAGCAATTTTTTGGAGTGGAGAAATTAATTATTTATTAAATAATTATCCAGAGGCACAAAAACATTATCAAGATTTTTTAGCTTTACGTAAAAATTCTTTATCTGAATATCCAAAAGCATATTATGGTTTAGCTTATGCTTTTTTTAATCAGAAAAAATATGATCAAGCGATCGAAAATTTTAACAAATATATAGAAACAAAAGTAGAACCTGCACGCCTGTCAGATTCTTATATCAGGATAGCGGATAGTTATTTCGTATTAGGAAAATATTGGCCTGCTATGGAAGCTTATAATCAAGTAGTTACAACTAATATAGGAGATACAGATTATGCAGCATTTCAAAAAGCAATCAGTTATGGTTTTGTAGATAGAGTACCTAACAAAATAGAAAATTTAACAGATTTTATAAAAAAATATCCAAAATCTAATCTTCGTCAAGATGCTTTATTTGAATTAGCTAATACTTATGTGGCGCTTGAAAATACAGAAAAAGCAATTCCTTTGTATCAACAAATACAAAATGAATATCCTAATGGTACTTTGACAGCAAAATCAATGCTTAGAGAAGGATTGATATATTATAATAATGAACAAGACCAAAAAGCTTTAAATGTTTTTAAAGAAATTACTAAAAAATACCCAAAAACCTCTGAGGCTATTCAAGCTATAAGTTCTGCTAAAGGAATTTATGCTGAAATGGGTAAAGTAAATGAATATGTACAATGGGTAAAAGGGCTTGGATATGTAAATATTTCTGATGGCGAAATTGATAATGCAGCGTTTGAAGTAGCTGAAAGACAGTACTTAAAACATAATAAAACAGAAGCTATTACAAATTTAGAAAAATATTTGGCTCAATTCCCTAATGGATTAAATACTAATCAAGCTCGTTTTTATTTAGCTCAGTTGTATTTTACTAATAATCAGAAGAATAAAGCCCTTCCTTTATATGAAAAAGTATTAGCAGAAGGTAAAAATGAAAACACAGAGCAAGTTTTAGCTAGGCTGAGTAGTATTTATTTAGAAAAATCTGATAATCAAAGAGCTATTCCTATTTTAAAAGAATTAGAAGTTTCTTCTTCAATCGCTCAAAATATCATCTATGCACAATCAAACTTAATGAAAATATATTATAAAATAGGTGATTATTCTCAAACTATTGCTTATGCTAAAAAAGTTTTGTCTGATAAAAACGTTGATAATCGCATAAAAAATGATGCTCGTACAATGATTGCTCGTTCTTATATAGCAACAGGAGATGAAGCTAATGCTGAAAAATATTATGCTGAAGTGCGTAAAACAGCTACCGATGGGGTAATGGCTGAGGCTCTTTATTATGATGCTTATTTTAAAAATAAAGCTGGACAATTCAAAAAATCTAATGAAGTTGTTCAGAAATTGGCAAAAGAATTTGGAGGTTATAAAGAATTTTCAGCTAAAGGACTTGTTATTATGGCTAAGAATTTTTATGGTCTAAAAGACTTATACCAAGCAACTTATATTTTAAATAGTGTTATTGATAATTTTAAAGATTATCCAGAAGTAGTAGCACAAGCTAAAGAAACATTAGCAAAAATTAAAGCTAATGAAAACCAAAATGTTGAATAAGAATTTGAATTAAAATGAAAAATACTAAAATAATTTTATCGTTTTGTTTTGTACTGATTTTTAGTAAAATATATTCGCAAGAAGATAAATTGGGTACTAAGGTAATTGATATAGTAAAGTCATATTCTCCATCAATTACTGATGCTTATAAACCTCGTGAGGCAAATCCTCCTAAAGATTCTGTAACTGTTGCTAAAAAAGTAATTAATTATACTATTTATTCTGTACCTGTTGCATCCACTTTTATTCCAGATAAAGGTAAGGCTTCACGAATAAATTCTGAAAATAAAAAAGAAAGTTTATACGACTCTTATATTTCATTAGGAATAGGAAATTATACTACTTTATTTGCAGATACATATATAACTTTACCTTTAAACAAAGAATCTGAAGTTTTTTTTGATGCACAACATCATTCCTCTCAAGGAAGTATTGCAAATGTTGATTTGGATAATAATTTTGCCAATACTAAAGCTCAATTAGGCTATAAATACTCGGATAAAGATTATCAATTTTCTACTTCGGCAAATATTTCTCACCGATTATCTCACTGGTACGGAGTAGAAGACAAAACATTTTTACCTATAAATAAAAGCCTGAAACAGAATTATATAGATGGAGGTTTATCTGGATATTTTAATATTAAAAACTCTGCTTTTTCAGGTGTAGATTTTCTTTTACAAGGACTTATTGATGATTTTAAAAGTGGAGAAACTCATTTTAGAATTCGTCCAAATTTTGAATTTGAAATAGATGAAAATCAATTAGTTAAAATAAAATTAGAAGCAAATTATTTACAAGGTAAATTTGAGCAAAATTTCGAACAAAATCAAAATATTGAATATCAATCAATGATATTAGGAGGAAATCCATCTTATCAATTTACTTTAGATGATTTTTCAATAAAAGCTGGTTTAGGGGCTTATTATGTGAAAGAAAAAAATGAAAATGATACAAATTTCAAAATTTTTCCAGATGTTGAAGTTTCTTATGATGCATATGGCGAAAGTTTTATTATTTATGGAGGAGTAGGAGGGAACTTACAACAAATAACCTATCAAGAACAAAGCCTTATAAACCCATATATTTCTCCTACACAGAAATTTCGTCCTACACATACAACTTTTGATTTGTTCGGAGGTATCAAAGGAAATTTTTTATGGGGATTATCATATAATTTAAAGGCTAATTATGCACAAATTAAAAATTTACCTATGTTTATGGCTAATCAAAAGCTAATTTTAACAGAATATCAGCCATATCAATATGATAATACCTATAGTTTAGTATATGATAACGCTACTCATTTTGGTTTTTTAGCTGAATTAGGAGGAAAAATTTCTGAAAAATTCACTTTTGGGATAGGAGCTAGGGCAGATAGTTTTTCTCCTGAAAAACAAGAAAATGCTTGGAATATTCCTGTTTTTAGTTCCAATATTTCTGCTTCTTACAAAGTGTTACCCAATTGGAATATTGGTACAAAAATATTTTTTGTAGGAGAAAGAACCGATGTAAAACACACATTAGCAACACTTTCAAAAGAGAAAGTTTCTCTAGAAGGATTTTTTGACATCAATTTTTTTACAGATTATACTTTAGCCAAACGCTGGACAATATTTGCAAATTTCAACAATGTTTTAGGAAAAAACTATTTGCAATGGACAAATTATCCTGTACAAGGTTTTCAAGTCTTGGCAGGGGTTAAATATCAATTTAATTTGAATTTATAATAACCATTTAATAAGAGCCAAAGATTAATTTCTT
>CALFOY010000090.1 GCA_937919265.1 uncultured Capnocytophaga sp.
GTATAAGAGACAGCTATTATTCGTGCCTTTGCTTATTAGTTTAATTAAAAATTTTAGGAAAGATTTTTTTAACTTACTAATAAAGATTTATCATTAACTATAATTTCTAAACTTCCGTGGTCAATTTCGAAACGAGTGCCTGTATGAGAAACAGAAACAGTAAGAATATAACCTCTGAAATTAACTTTAAATGAATATTCTTTCCATTGAGTAGGTATTTGCGGAGCGAAATGCAATTGCCCATTTTTTATTCTTAGTCCGCCAAAGCCTTCAACAATACTCATCCAAGTACCCGCCATAGAGGTAATATGTAATCCTTCGTGTACTTCTTTGTTATAATCGTCTAAGTCTAAACGAGAAGTTCTAAGATAGAAAGTGTATGCTTGCTCCATTCTGCCAAGAGAAGCAGCTAAAATACTATGAACACAAGGAGAAAGAGAAGATTCGTGAACGGTAAAAGGCTCATAAAAATCAAAATGTCTTTCTAATTGTTCTTTTGAGAAATGTTCTTCAAAAAAGTAAAAACCTTGTAAAGTATCTGCTTGTTTAATGTATGGCGAACGCAAAATTCTGTCCCAAGACCAGTGTTGGTTTATAGGTCGTTCTTTTTTATCTAGTTCTGCAACTGTTTTTAGGTCTTTATCTAAAAATCCATCTTGTTGTAAATAAACTTTATGTTCTTCAGAATAAGGAAAATACATATTCTCAGCAACTTTAGCCCATTTACCTAATTCATTTTCAGATAATTGAGTTTTTTTAAGAATTTCAGCGTAACGAGCTGGATTTTCATTTTCAATTCTTGATAAACATTCTTTGGTATAATCAATACACCATTTAGCTATATAATTGGTGTAGAAATTGTTATTTACATTGTTTTCGTATTCGTTAGGTCCTGTTACTCCGAGAATTACATATTGCTGTTTATCCGTAGAGAAAGAGGCTCTTTGTTGCCAAAATCTCGCTATTCCTATAAGAACTTCTATTCCCATTTCTGAGATGTATGAGAAATCATTTGTATATCTAGAATAGTTGTAAATAGCAAAAGCAATAGCTCCATTTCTATGGATTTCTTCAAAAGTAATTTCCCATTCATTATGGCACTCTTCTCCATTCATAGTAACCATTGGATAAAGAGCAGCTCCGTTAGAAAAGCCTAATTTCTCTGCATTTTCAATAGCTTTATCTAATTGATTATAACGATATTTTAGGAGATTTCTGGCTACTTCTGCATTTTTTGTCACCATATAAAAAGGTAAGCAATAGGCTTCAGTATCCCAGTAAGTACTTCCTCCATATTTTTCACCAGTAAAGCCTTTTGGACCAATATTTAAACGAGGGTCTTTACCTGAATAGGTTTGATTTAGTTGGAAAATATTAAAACGAATAGCTTGTTGTGCTTTTACATCTCCATCAATGGAAATATCTGCCATTTTCCAAATTTCAGCCCAATCTGTTTTTTGTTGAAGTAAGAGAGCGTCAAAACCTAATGGAATAATTTTACTTAATGTTTTCTGAGCTTCTTCAACTAATTGTTCTTTTGGATGATTGAATGAAGTTACATATCCTGCAAATTTTTCAAAACGAGCAGTTTCATTTTTATTTACAGAAGAAGAATAGGTAAAACTAATATAGTTTTCTTGTTTATTAATGCCCTGAATATCAATGTTTTTGTTAGAAACAAGTAATTGATTGCTCATAAAAGTACAAACTTGGAAAGCTGTCTTTTTTGTTTGAGCAACTATAAATCCTTCTTTTTCAGTGTGTTGTACATTTAGAGTTTCCCAAAATTTTTCTTCCCAGTTTGTATCGTGATTTTCAATAGAACTATCAAGATATGACTCAAACGTTATAGTAGCCTCTTGGTTTAGTGGAGTAACATCATAACGAATAGCTCCTACTTCATCATATTTCATTGAAAGAAAGCGAGTTGCTTCTACTTTTATTTCTATTCCGTTTTGAAGAGTAGCAACAAAAGAGCGTGAATATACGCCTTCTTTCATATTTAAAATTCTTTTAAAATCACGAACTTTGCAAGTGTTTAAGTCAAGAATTTCATTGTTGATAGATACGTTAATACCTATCCAACTAGGAGCGTTTAAAACTTTAGCAAAATACTCAGGATATCCATTTTTCCACCAGCCCACTTTTGTTTTATCAGGGTAATATACGCCTCCAATATAGCTGCCTTGGAAGGTTTTACCAGAATATTTTTCTTCAAAAGTAGTACGTTGCCCCATAGCTCCATTTCCTAAGCTAAATAAGCTTTCAGATTGCATAACTCGGTCTTTATCGAATCCTTCTTCAATAATACACCAAGCATCTGGAATGATATAATTTTGATTCATTATTTTATTTTTAAAAATATTTGTTAACTTGTAAAAAATCAGAAAAAACGCTGTCAGCTTGTTTTAAAATATCAGGACTACCTATGCCAATAGCTTTCATTCCTGCTGATTTTGCGGCTTGTATTCCTGCTTCTGCATCTTCAAAAACCACACAGTTTTCATTAGGTATTCCTAATTTTTGAGCAGCTAAAATAAAAACCTCAGGATCGGGTTTTGCTTTAGAAACGTCATTACCATCAATGATAGCATCAAAGTAGGAAATAAGACCTATTTTTTCTAAAATAAGGCGTGCATTTTTGCTTGCAGATCCTAAGGCAATTTTTATATTTTCTTTTTTAGCCTTTTCAATAAAAGATTTAACTCCTGGCAACACTTCATTTTCCTCCATTTTTTCTACATATAATAGATAGTCAGCATTTTTTCGGGTAGCCAATTCTTCGAATTTTTCAGCAGGAACACTTACTCCTGCCCAATTAAGAATTTTTTTGAGAGAGTCTGTACGGCTTACTCCTTTTAGTTGTTCATTAAGTTCGTGTGTAAGCTCAAAGCCAAATTCATTTCCTATTTTTTTCCAAGATAAAAAATGATATTTAGCTGTATCTACAATAACTCCATCTAAATCAAATATATAACCTTTCATTTTTTAATTTAATTAAATGATAATACTAATAATAAGTGTTGTGTTTTTAGTTGTAATTTTAATTTTTCTTTTCTTTTATTATGAATACACAAAAAGCTCCTATAAAAAGGAAAACTCCAGCTAAAACCAACATAGTAATAGGACTTCCGCCTAGTATTCTTAAGAAAAATCCTCCTAAAACGGCAGCAATAATTTGAGGAATACAGATAGTACCGTTAAATAATCCTAAATAAGCTCCCATATTGCTTCCTTGTAAAGCATTTGTTAAAATAGTAAAAGGCAAAGCTAAAATAGCAGCCCAAGCACAGCCTATAAGAATATAAGATACAAAAAGTAAATAAGGATCTGTAATAAATAAAGTAGAGACAAAGCCTAAACCTCCAAGTAATAAACTTATAAAATAAGCCATTTTATTGGTTTTGAAAAAAGGCAAAACAATAGCCCAAATTATAGAACCTACTGATTGAACAGCGAATAGCACACCTACCCAGTTACCAGCGTTTTGATAATCTGCAGATTTTGGGTCGGTAGTATTCCATACTGTATCTGCTATTGCTGCATTAGTATAAGTCCACATATAAACGAAAGCTGCCCAGCAAAAAAACTGAACTAACCCAACAGACCAAAAAACTTTTGGGGCATTTTTTAATAATACAAATAAATTAGAAGTTGTTTTTTCCTCTTGGTTAATATTGTGGAAGGTTGCATATTCTTTCGGAGGCATTTCTTTTACATTAAAAATTGTGTAAAGAACACAAAGTATAAGAATAATAGCTCCTACATAGAATGAATAAATAACAGAGTCTGGGACAACTCCATCTTTGGCAGTGTTGCTAATACCTATCCAAGTGAATATGATAGGAAATAGAAAACCCATAAAATTCCCTGCATTACAAACAAAACTTTGTATAGAATAGGCTAATTTTTTTTGTTTTTCATTAACCATATCTCCTACCATCATTTTGAAAGGTTGCATAGCTACATTGATAGCAGTATCCAATAACATTAGAGCTATAAGTCCAAAAATCATAGCGTTAGCTATTGAAAGATTAAAACTTCCAGCATTAGGCAAAAGAGCCATAACAATCACAGAAATAATAGCTCCTATAAAAAGGTAAGGTATTCTTCGCCCAAAACGTGTCCAAGTACGGTCACTAGCTACACCTACAATAGGTTGAATAAGTAGCCCCATAAGTGGAGGAAGAATCCAGAAATAACTCAAATTATGAGGGTCTGCACCCAAAGTAGCAAAAATACGACTATTATTGGCATTCTGTAAAGCATAAGCAATTTGCACCCCAAAGAAGCCAAAATTGATATTCCAGATTTGCCAAAAACTTAAATTTCTTTTTTCCATTAGTTCCTTAATTTATAGAATATATTATCTTATAAAATATTAATTTTTTTGTTATTCAATTAAAAATTAATGCTTTATAAAAATATTCAGAAGGATTAAATTATAATTTTTATGGGATATAAGTTTTTGGATAAAGAAAATAAAAATACTTTTGCTCTTAAGAATAAGCAAAGAAGTTAAAAAATTGTATGTCAAAAACTTATATTATTTTGAGAAGAATAAAGTTTTGTGAGGCAAAAATAGAATAATTTTTATTTATAACCAAATATTTTTGTTTTTATTTATATGTTTTTAGTTGTTTCTCTTAAAATAAGTTCTGTTTTTATAATTTCTGTTCGGAAATTTTTATTTTTATCGCATTTTTCTATGCTTTTTATAAGCATTTTAGTTGCGGTTTTCCCTATTTCAAAAGGATGTTGATTAATCGCAGTAAGTTTAGGATAAGCATTTTGAGCTAAAAAACCATCTGCAAAACCAATGATAGAAAGTTCTTTTGGAATTTTTATGTTTCGGTTATGGGCTTGCCTGATTGCAGAAAGAGCAAGGAATTCATTAGAACACAAAATAGCATCAAATTGTTGATTTTCAAAAAAATCAACAATAAGTTCATCAGAATGGATATCTTCAACCGCCAGAATTAAGTTTTCTCGAATAGGCAAATCCGCGTCGGATAAGGCATTTTTATACCCTTGTGTTCGGAGAGCTCCTACGCTTATATAATCTGGAATTGTAAAGAGAGCAATATTATGACAGCCTGTTTCTATCAAATAATTTGTAGCGTTGTAAGTAGCCATAGCATCATCAATGATAACTTGATCACAACGAATACTATCAACTACTCTATCAAACATAACTAACGGAATATCTTGGTTGATAGCCTCTCGTAAGTGTTGAAAGTTTTGTTTTAATTGAGTTTCTTTTGATATGGCAATAATCAGTCCATCAATATGAGTATCGATAAGCATTTCCATATCATTTATTTCTCGTTCGAGTTTCTCATTAGTGAAACACACTGTGATGTTATACCCTTTTTTATTAGCTATGTATTCTATACCACTTACTACGGTGGAGAAGAAGTCGTGAGCAATTTCAGGGAGGATAACCCCAATGTTATAACTACGCTTGTTTTTTAAGCGCAGTGCAAGTGTATTAGGTTTATAATTATGAGCTTCGGCAAAAGCTTTAATTAGTTCTTTGGTTTCTTTGCTAATTTCAGGGCTATCATTTAAAGATTTAGACACTGTTGATACAGAAAGACTTAGTTCTTTAGCAATTTGTTTTAGTGTAATTCTTTTTTTGAGCATAGCTAATAAAATATAGAGGCAAAGATACAATAACTATTTATATATAAAAATAAAAAATAGGAGGATTTTAAATGAAAAAATTATTATTGGGACTTACAGCTGCACTATTTCTTGTAGCATGTGGAGGAACAAAAGAAGAAGCAAAGACTGAGACAAAACCAGCTGAGAAACCTGCAAAGGTTGAAAAACTGATAGTCGGGGCAACACCTGTACCACATCAGGAATTACTTGAATTAGTAAAGGATGATTTAAAAGCACAAGGAGTTGATCTTGAAATAGTTACATTTAACGACTATATCCAACCAAATAAATTGTTAGGAACTAAGGAACTGGATGCAAATTTCTTCCAGCATGTACCTTATATGGAAGACTTTGGGAAAAAGAACAATTTAGATTTAGTATCTGTAGGAAGCGTTCATGTTGAGCCTATGGCAGTTTATTCTAAAAAAATAAAAAATATAAATGACTTGAAAGACGGAGACAGTGTATTAATACCTAATGATCCTACTAATGGTGGAAGAGCATTGATATTACTTGATAAGGCAGGAGTTATAAAGTTAAAGGATAATAAAAAATTAGATTCAACAATAGCGGATATTGCTGAAAATCCTAAAAAGCTTAAGTTTACTGCACTGGCTCCTGAACCTGTCTCTTATACACATCTCCGAGCCCACGAGACCGTACTAGATCTC
>CALFOY010000091.1 GCA_937919265.1 uncultured Capnocytophaga sp.
CATAAAATATGATATAAATAGTTCAAAAAACTAAAAAGTATAATAATGTATGTCTATTTAAATATTAAAAAAATAAGTAAATAAATAAAAATAATAATAAAACGAGTATAAATTTAATAAAATTCAAAAAATATGAGAATATTTTCATTAAAACAAGAAGATTATCCAGCAATAGCGGATTTTATATCTGTAAGTTTTGAAAGAGACTTAGCAGAATTTACAGAAGTGTATAAAACAATGAATGCTGAGTATTTAGAGAAATTCAAAAAAGCAATAACTGAGTTAAAAAATCACGATTCAGCAGCAGGCATATTCGTAAAGCAAAAGGAGACTACTGCAAAAATGTATAAGCTATCAGATGATATGAAACATAATGTAGTATTATTGAAAGATTATTGTGCAAGATCTGGCGTAAATACCTCAATAATATCCAATATGGTACAAAAAATAAACGGAAAGAATATAGAAGGTATCATAAAATCAATGAGAGATGCTTTACCATACTTTGTTGATAATGCAAGTAAAATAGCAGATATGCCAGATGGATTCTTAGAGAAGATAATAGCTCAAACAAAAGAATTAGATGTTCTAAACGTAGAGCAAAATAAATTAATGAATGAGAGAAAATTATCTACATCAGAAAGCAAAAAGCTATATGAAGTTGTACAAAAATATATAAGTGAGGTAGCGAAAGCAGGGAAACTCATTTATAAAGAAAGCAATAAAAAAGATGAGTATGTTATTAGTAAAATAATAGCACGTATGAAGACAATAAAACAACAAAAACAAGAATTAGAAGTTAAAAAGGAAGATATAGCAAAGAATAATTAAATATAATTATTTATAATGTTATATTAAATAAAAAATAATAAATTATAAATAGCCACAATATGATGAAAAAAATTATTTCATTATCATTAATCAGTATTTTAACTATCGTTTCTTGTAAAAAAGAAGAAAAAAAAGAAGTAGAACCTATAAAAGAAGATGTTACTAAGTACGTAGATCCTTTCATAGGTACAAGAGGTCACGGACATACTTTCCCTGGAGCTACTACCCCTTTCGGTATGATACAACTTAGTCCTATAAATGGTATTAGTGGTTGGGATTGGTGTTCAGGGTATCATTATAGTGATAGTTTAGTAATAGGTTTCGGTCATTTATCTCTTAGTGGTACAGGTATAGGTGATTTAAATGATGTAGTGTTAATGCCTGCTACCAAAGAATATGACTTATCTACATTAACCATTGGTAAGAAAGACCAATATTTTAAAGATGCAGATAAATTTAGAGACTTAGTTCCTTATAAATCTAAATATAGTCATAAAAATGAAAAGGCATCAGTAGGTTATTATCAAGTCTATTTAGAAACCCCTAAAATTAATGCCGAATTTACAGCAGATACTTATGTAGGTATGCATAAATATACTTTTGAAAAAGGAGATACCCAATCTATTATACTCAACTTAGGGTTTGCTATCAATTGGGATAACCCTACTCAAATGAATATAAGACAGTATATAAGTGATAAAGATACTTCAATACATAAAAATATGATTTTTGGTCATCGATATAGTGTAGGATGGGCTAAAAATCAAAAAGTATTCTTCGCTATCGAATTTTCAAAAGATATCAATAATATTAAGTATAATAAAGATAATGATAATGTAACATCAACACAAGTATTCTTTGATAATACAGATGAAAAACTATTGGTTAGAGTTGCTTTATCTTCTGTAAGTGTAGAAAATGCGTATGAAAATTTGAATTCTAATAAAGATGGATTTGATTTTGATAAAATGTATGCAAATACTAAAAATAAATGGGAAAAAGAATTATCAGCTATTGAGATAGAAACACCTGTAGATTCATTAAAAACTATTTTCTATACTTCATTATATCATACAAAGATTGCTCCTGTAACTTTTTCTGATAAAAATGGAGAATTCAGACAACAAAATGATGAAATTTATAAAGAAAATAAATTCACAGCATATTCTACATTATCTTTATGGGATACTTTTAGAGCAGAAAATCCTTTAATCACTCTATTAACACCAAAAGTATCTTCTGATATCATAAACTCTATGCTTGCATATTCTGATGTTTATCAGAAATTACCTATTTGGACACTCTATGGTAATGAAACAGAATGTATGACAGGTTATCACTCCATACCAGTGATTGTAGAAGCTTATAAAAAAGGAATAAGAACTTTTGATGTTGAAAAAGCATATCAAATGATGAAAAAAACAATGCTTGGTAAGGAAAGAGGATTAGAATATTATAATAAATATGCATTCATACCTTGTGATAAATATGATGAGTCTGTAACAGTTACTCTAGAATATGGCTATGATGATTGGTGTATAGCTCAAATGGCAAAAGAATTGGGTAAAATGGAAGATTATGAACTATTTATGAAACGTTCAAAGGCTTATTTACATCTCTTTGATGAAAAAACTAAGTTTATGAGAGGTAAATATTTGAATAATACTTGGAGAACCCCATTTGACCCTAAACATTCTAACCATAGAGAAGCTACAGACTATACCGAAGGGAATGCTTGGCAACATAGTTGGTTTGTTCCTCACGATGTAGAAGGACTTATTGGAGGATTTGGAGGTAAAGAGGCTTTCAATACACAATTAGAAAAATTATTTACTGAAAGTTCTGAAATAACAGGAGATAATATCTCGGCTGATATTACTGGATTGATAGGACAATATGCTCACGGGAATGAACCAAGCCATCATATAGCATATCTATTCAATAGATCAGAGCAACCACATCGTACACAGTATTGGGTAAATAATATTTTACAAACTCAATATAATACTACCCCTAATGGAATCAGTGGTAATGAAGACTGTGGGCAAATGTCAGCTTGGTATGTTTGGAGTTCATTAGGATTTTATCCTCTCAACCCCGCAAGTGGTGAGTATGAAATAGGAAGACCTTTATTCAATAAAGCTAAAATCAATCTTCCAAATGGAAGAACATTCACCATCATTGCAAATAATGTATCAAAAGATAATATGTATATTCAAAGGATAGTGCTAAATGGTGAAGAATTGGATAGAACTTACATTACAGATAAAGAAATACAAGAAGGTGGAGTAATAGTATTTGAAATGTCTGATAAACCTAATCAGTAAAAAGATAAATAATATATTGAAAGCATCATTATAGAATATTTTTCTTAATGATGCTTTTATTTCTGTCT
>CALFOY010000092.1 GCA_937919265.1 uncultured Capnocytophaga sp.
GACTTGGAAGGAGCTGAAATTATTCCAATAGTAGCAACTGAGGAAATAGATGAAAAAATAAAAAATGAAGCATTACCAGAAGAATTAGCTATATTACCATTGAAAAATATGGTTCTTTTTCCTGGTTTAATTCTTCCCATTTCTATAAAAAGGGAATCAGCTTCTCAATTGATTAAAGATGCTAATAATAAAAATATTGGTGTCGTAGCTCAAAAAAATAATAATGAGGAACTGTCAAAAGATGATATTTATAATATAGGTACAGTAGCAAGAATTGTAAAAGTTATAAAATTTCCTGATGGAAATGTTACGGCTGTAATCCACGGTATAAAACGTTTTCAAATAGAAAATTTTATTCAAGAAAAACCCTATTTTGTAGCCCAAGTAAAGGATTTACCATTAGAAAACGATACAGTTGATGAAGATGAACAAAAAGCTTCATTAGAAGTTTTTCGAGATATTTGTGTAAGATTGGTAAAAGAAGACCAAAATATGCCTATAGATGTTCAATTTATAATGCAAAATTTTGATAATGATGATTTTTTAATCAATCATTTTTCTTCTTTTTTACCTCTTTCTGTTACAGAAAAACAAGAAATTTTATCTCAAAATAGCTTAATTACAAAAATCTGGACTGCTATAAAATATTTCCAAGTTGAACTACAAAAAACAACTATTAAAAACGATATTCAAAATAGAGTAAGAAAAGATTTTGATAAACAACAAAGAGATTATTTCTTACAACAACAAATAAAAACAATACAAGAAGAGCTTGGAAATGAATCTGTTGAGTCTGATACAGAAAAATTAAAGGAAAGAGCAAAAACAAAAAATTGGGGAGAGAAAGTACAAAAACATTTTGAAAAAGAAATTTCAAAACTTCAACGTATGACGCCTCATATGCCTGATTATGGTATTCAGCGAAATTATGTAGATTTGCTTTTAGATTTGCCTTGGAATGAATATTCAAAAGATAAATTTGACCTTAAAAAAGCTGAAAAAATTTTAAATAAAGACCATTATGGACTTGAAGATGTTAAACGACGAATTATTGAATATTTGGCTGTTTTAAAGTTACGTAATGATATGAAATCTCCTATATTATGTCTATATGGACCTCCTGGGGTAGGGAAGACCTCTTTAGGACGTTCTATAGCCAAAGCTCTCGGACGTGAATATGTTAGAATGTCATTAGGTGGACTTAGAGATGAAGGAGAAATTCGGGGGCATAGAAAAACATACATTGGGGCAATGCCTGGTCGTATTCTTCAACTTATTAAAAAAGCTGGAACTTCTAACCCTGTTTTCGTTTTAGATGAGTTAGATAAACTCAGTGTTGGTTATGGTGGCGACCCTTCTTCTGCTATGCTGGAAGTACTTGACCCTGAGCAAAATAATGAATTTTATGATAATTTCCTTGAAATTGGTTATGACTTATCTAAGGTGATGTTTATTGCCACTGCTAATGACCTAAGTACTATTCAGCCTGCTCTTAGAGACCGAATGGAAATTATCAATGTGGCAGGATATACTATTGAAGAAAAAGTAGAAATAGCCAAACATTATTTAATACCTAAAATACTTAAAGAACATGGTTTAGAACCGAAACATATCGTTTTAGGTAAAAGAGAAATCGAAGAAATTATTGAAGGCTATACCCGAGAGTCTGGAGTTCGTAATTTGGAAAAACAAATAGCAAAAATAATTCGGTATATTGCTAAAAATATAGTAATGGAAGAAGAATACAACACAAAAGTATCTTCTGATGATATTAGAAAAATATTAGGTGTAGCGAGAAATAAAGATAAATATGAAAATAATGAAGTAGCAGGAGTAGTTACTGGTTTAGCATGGACAAGCACAGGAGGAGATATCTTGTTTATAGAATCTACTCTCTCAAAAGGAAAAGGTAACCTTTCTATTACAGGAAATTTAGGAACTGTAATGAAAGAATCTGCTACTATTGCCTTAGAATATCTTAAAGCAAATGCTGATTTATATAATATAAATCCCGAAGTTTTTGATAACTATAATATTCACATTCATATACCAGAGGGAGCCACTCCAAAAGACGGACCTAGTGCAGGTATTACAATGCTTACTTCTTTAGTCTCTTCACTTACACAATGTAGAGTAAAGAAAAATTTAGCTATGACAGGAGAAATTACTCTTAGAGGAAAAGTGCTTCCTGTGGGTGGAATAAAAGAAAAAATCTTAGCTGCAAAACGAGCAGGCATAAAAGAAATTATTTTATGTAAAGATAACCAGAATGATATTGAAGAAATTAAGGAAGATTATCTAAAAGGTTTAACATTCCATTATGTTACGGATATGGAAGAAGTAATAAAATTAGCTATTACAGATGAAAAAGTAAAAAATGCTAAAAAACTAACTTTAAACAAAAATGAATAATACTGAAAAAATTAACATTTAATAAACATATTATTTATTTTTTAATATATATTTTTGCAAAGAATTTAAAATCAACATAAGAATGAGAAAAGTTTTTTTAGTGCTAACAATGGCACTTACAACATTAGTTTCTTTCGCGCAAGATGGAACAAAAAAAATTAATACAAAAAAAAGTGGTTTAGTTTGGACAGGCTCTAAAGTAGTAGGTTCTTCACATAACGGTACTCTTTCTTTTAAATCTGGAGAATTAAGTTTTAAAAACAACACTCTTGTAGGAGGAAGTTTTGTTATTGATATGAACTCTATAAATGTTACAGATATTAGTGGAGATGGAAAAGCTAAATTAGAAGGACACTTAAAGTCTGATGATTTTTTTGGAGTTGCTAAATTTTCTAACGCTAGTTTAATAATAAAAAATGCAACTAAACAACAAGACGGAAGCTATGCGGTTAAAGCAGATTTAACTATAAAAGGAATAACAAAACCTATTGAGTTTGAAATTTCTTTGGATAAAAATTCAGCACTAACATCATTTGATATTGACCGTACAAAATATGATGTTCGTTATGGTTCTGGTAGTTTCTTTGATAATTTAGGAGATAAAGCTATCAATAATAATTTCAATATTATCATATTTTTTAAAATTTTCTGTATATTTTAAATCTTGAGTTGAATTTAATTTTAAAATAAATTTATCATCTTTTAAATCATTTATAATTTCTTCAAAAACTGGCAGCATAGCTTTTATTTCCTGTCTTCTACTTCCTGGAAGCAATAAGATTTTATTTCCAGTTCTTTCAACTTTTTTATAGAAATCTGTAAAAGGATTTCCAAAATAGATTGCATTTATATTATGTTTCTTATAGAAATCCACTTCCCAAGGGAAGATAACCATTATATAGTCTGCTAGCCTTAATTTTTCAACTCTTTTTTCTCCCCATATCCAAACTTTTGGAGGAATATAGTAAAAAACTTTTATATCCTTAATTTCATTCTTTAAAAGCTCTAAAAACTTTACATTAAATCCTCCATAATCAACCAGAATTACATTTTTTATTTGATTATCTTTAATATATTGTAAATATTCATAGGCTTTTTGTTTTAAAAATTTATATTTTTTTAAAACTTCTGTGAAACCCATAATAGCAAGTTCATTTATATCTTGAAGTATCTCTACTCCTTCTTTTTGAGACTTTTCTCCTGCTACTCCAACAAAATCTACATCTTTATATCTTGCCTTTACACTTTTTACTAAATAAGACAGGTGTAAATCTCCAGAAGCCTCTCCTGTTGAAACAAAAAATTTCATAAGCCCCTCCTAGATTTTCTTTCCAACTATAAAAATATTATTTTTATTAGCTAATTCTATACATTCTTTTTGATTTAAAAATATCATTTTTTTAGCTTGAGCAACTATACCTTTAAAACCATTTTTTATTGCATTTTCAATAGTATTAAGCCCAATAACTGGTACATCTACTCTCATATCTTGTTGAGGTCTTGACACTTTTATTAAAATATTATCTTTATCTGAGTATTGTCCTGCTCTTTTTAAAGTTTCATCTGTCCCTTCTATTCCTTCCACTGCAATAACTGCTCTGTCTCTACATACAACTGTTTGCCCTACATCAACTCTACTTAAAAGTCTAGCTGCTTCAATTCCAAGAGAAATAGTTTTTTCATCATCAAAATCAGGTTCTTTCTCTGTATAACATTTAGTTTCAAAAATAAATTTTTTCATTAAATAACTTTGAGGTAAAACTTTTATACCACTCAATCTTATAAATCCAATAATTGCAAAAAGGAGAGTTTCATCTTTCTTATCTGGAACTATCTCCATTATCTTCTCTCCATATTTATCAAGTATTAAATTTTCAAAGACTAATTTTTTTTCAACTTTTCCAAGCATTACAATTTTAGTTACATCTCTTAAGAGTAAATATTTTATTATTTCTCCAATATGTCCAACATTAAACTCTGCATAGTTATCTAACTTTTTTATTTCTTCATCAACAGAGGGAAAAAGACCTATTGGGTACCTGTCTCTTATACACATCTCCGAGCCCACGAGACCG
>CALFOY010000093.1 GCA_937919265.1 uncultured Capnocytophaga sp.
TTGTTTTTATTTCTAAAGAAGTATTTAATTCTCCTTCTTGTATTTCTTTTTTAAATTCAAAAGTAATTGATTTTACAAAAGTCCTTTCTAAATGTATTTTATTCTGTACTTCCATCTTTTAGGCAGCTTCTAAAAAGTTCTTGTTTGTTGTATTTGTTGTAGATTTGGTATTAAAAAGATAAGACACTCTATTTTTCTCATTATTTACAATGATATTATCAGAAACAAGTATGTTTTGATTTATTGAATCTATAAATTCACCAATAGTAATTCCTTGACCTTGAGGGTCATTTTCCATCTCATCTAAAAGTTTAGCAAAATTTTCATCACTCATATTTTCTAAACTTTTTGTAAAACGATCTAATAATTCATCTGTCTTCATTGTACAATTCTTTTTTAATGATATTCATATCTTCTTTCTTCTTAAAGAAATAGATATATGAACCTCCGATGTAAGTATAATTAGGCTTGTTAGGAGTGAAATTTATCTTTTGAGCAGAGGAAACATCTTTTACTCTGATAATCCTATATCCAAAATCTATACCAAAAGTACCTTTAAACAAAGTATTTAAGACTTTATTTAAACAATAATCCTTTATGTTTCTATCAGTGCCTTTTGCTTTAAAAAGCTTTTGTAGATCAGAGAATATCTTTTCTCCTTTCTTACTATCTAAATCTAAAACAAGGGTTTCATCAATCTCACATTCAAAAGCAACAATATAATATTGGTTGTTATAGTGTTTTTTACCCCAATGGTGGGCTTGCTCTATATCATCTTCCCAAAGATAATAACCTGATCCTAAGAATTGAAATTTCCCCTCTTGAGAAAAATCCTTTGCAAAGAAAGGAGCATTTTTTAGTACATATTCTTCGCCTCCATCTTGTTTGCAAGTATGATGTAGCAGTACTTTCTTCATATCATAATTACAAATATTTGTCTGATTATGAGGCAAAATTACAAATCTTTTTTCAATTAACAATAAATAACCTATAAAATAATTAGCAAAGTGATGGGGAGAGGTGATGGTCAGTATAAATGAACAATCAGAGTATTCTTTAGATTTTGTTGTTTTCTTCCCAAAACTCTACTAGCTTTTCATACAAACAATGGATTAAAAGCATTTCATCTTCTTTAGTTAAAGTCTTATTAAAATCTTTTTTAAAAAGGTAATATTTAATTTGTTGAGAAAAGGCAAAGTTAGTCGGTAATTTGTATTTAGAAGCTAACCACTCGCTAAACCCCTCTAACAATATATTATCTTTAGCTAAATCATACCCAATAATAAGAGATACATAGTTACTATAAGTACTATCGGGTACAAACATACCGATGCAGTCCTTTATATGTCTAAACAATTCTATTTCTTTCATATAAAATTTTAAAGAAAATATCGGCTATAAATGCCCAAAAAGCTAGCGATTTAATGTAGCTGGTAAGTAAAATACGGATTTTTACCTGAGGGTGAATTATTAGAATTACTGTACCCATAAAAAAGGATTTATACAAAATTCCAAAAGTTCTTTGGCACTAACATATTCATTAAATGTTAGGAAAATAACAGCTATTATCATAGGAAAATAATAATACCATAGAAATATCACTATAGGAAAAACATAGTAACTAAAGTTGCTAATATTGTACTTTTTCAATATATACTTCATTGTTTTAAAAACAATAAAATGCAAACACGAAATCCAAATAAGTAAAAAACATAGTTTGATCAAGTAGTTAATAGAAAAATTGCTTGTGAACTCTACAATATCAGGTATGATAGAGAATAGGTATGATAAAAATTTAGTGCTGAAAAAGCTACTACTTTCTATATAAGCAAAGAATATTTTTATCATTAAAAGAGTGAGTACTATTATATATAAAAAGTCACTCATTATTTTTTTTGGGGGATAAAACATATATTTCATTATAATACACTATCTACAATTTCTTTTATCCTATTGGCTGTAAGGATTCCTTTTCCCTTTTTCTCTATTTCTTCTAATTCTTCAATAATCGCTTTAAAAGAGTAAAGTATTTTATTCAGCTTGTTGATGTCACCAAAAATTTCAATGTAGACATAAGTCTTAGCAATTATTTTTATTTCAAAATCTATCCAATCCTTATCATTGTCTCTGCCCCAAGGTTTGCTTGCTTTTAAAAAATCGCCATAATTACTTATATCAGCCTTTAAAATCCAGCCAGGATTATCTAACATACCAATAGAAATACCCTGCTCGTGCTCCCAATCTCCATCTATTTGACTCATAGTCCAATTTTGTAACCAATCTACTATATTATCCATAAATAGTTTTACTTTTTTAATTTCTAAAGAGAATGCACTTCGTCAATATCGGCTATAAACCCCTCGAAAATTTCATCATATGTATTATTTTTATCATTATTTTTTGCCGAATAAAAACATTCTTTGATAAAAGGGTCTCGTTTAAAACATAAAATAATATACAAAAGCGTTTCAAGTTCTTCTGCAGAAGATATATCATTCAGCAATTTTAGATAAACACTTTTGTTGGCTTCCATATAGGTTATAATTGAGGGTAAAAGAGGGGCTTCCCTACCTACTGAAGTAGGAATAAAATGCTCAAACGGTTCTATTTCAGTATTATACTTAATTATTATATGCTCGCCTTGCGCATTTCTGTCGTTACCATTGAATATTTCAAAAATGATATTTAAAAGTTCGAGTCTGTTGTTTGTAATAGTTACCAATTCATTAAGAAATGGCAGTATATAAAAACAGCTTTCGGATAGACCTCCTTGTATAACAATCTGGTTGTCTAATTGCCAATAAGCGATATTTCTTTTGTGTGGATCATCATCAATAAGGTTGCTCAATATATCAGCTATATTGTAATCTATAAAGCCTAAACGATCCTTTAGCGTTCTCCACTCTACTTCCCTGACAGATTTTAATATAATATCTAATGGTTCATTCATATCAATTGTGGTTTAATTCATTGTTTTCAATAAGTTACAATTCGGCAGTTACAACTGCCGAATTAGTATCTAACTCGTGCCACACTTTATAAAAGGCTTCTTTTATCTACTGAGCAGCAGAGGTAAGAGTTTGTAAATTAGTAGTTTATGCTAATTATTTTGCCGTTATTGTTAGTGTGTTTAGTAGCGTTTCTTGACGGTTTATATCCCAAGTGTAAGAAGCCTCTGGGGTACGCCACAAAAAATAATCGGAAAGCACTATAATGCATTTCGCATAATTAGGGTCATTAGGATCTTCATCGGGCATTTCTTCTATCATATGAAAAAGCGGGACTTCATAGCGCATTGGCTGCATACCTTTATCTGAGAAGTCGTTAGCATCTAACTTATAATTGCTGATAGGGCTACCCATCTTTATCAGCGAAAGGTCGCTAAGAGGCTTCTGCTCGCACGCCCAAAAAGCTAAAGCTACTATTATAATAATGCGTTTCATAGGGGTAAGATTTTGATACGGCAAAGCTACAAAACAATTAGCAAATTAGCAAACCTTCAAATTGTCAAATCAGAAAAATTTTCACCCACACCTCCCCTTTGCTTCAGATATAGGAAGGATATAAGAACACTGGAGGAACACTATAGCATCACCAAAAGGACAACCATCTACCAACCCTCCCAAAACCAGAAAAATATTCTACTGCCACCCAAAATTTGCTAATTTGCTAATTTTCTCATTTGCTAATTTGCAAATTATACCCTACCTTTGCCCCGAAATTATAACACAAATGAGTAAATTACTAATCGTAGGGAGTATGGCTTTTGACCAGATTGAAACTCCTTTCGGAAAAAGCCATAAAACTATGGGCGGCTCGGCTAACTATATCAGTTTATCAGCCGCTATGTTTCACGCTCCCTCTGCCGTAGTATCGGTGGTAGGCGATGATTATCCTTCCGCTTTTATCGATGCGCTCTCTCAGAGGCATATCGATACCTCGGGCATAGAGGTAGTAGCTGGCGGTAAAACTTTCTTCTGGAGCGGTAAGTATCACAACGATATGAACTTACGCGATACGCTCGATACCCAGCTTAATGTTTTGGCGGACTTTTGTCCCGTTGTGCCTACCCAATTTGCCGATGCCGAAGTAGTGATGCTCGGCAACCTACACCCTTGTGTGCAAATGAAGGTGCTCGACCAGATGAGTACACCTCCGAAATTGGTGATAATGGACACGATGAACTACTGGATGACTCATACCCACAAAGAACTTTTAGAGGTTATTGCCCGCATTGATGTCCTGACTATCAACGATGAGGAAGCACGCCAACTAACGGGTGAGTACGCTTTAGTAAAGGCTGCCGAACGCATTATGGCAATGGGTGTGAAGTACGTTATCATGAAGAAAGGGGAACACGGGGCGTTGCTTTTCCACGCCGATAAGGTGTTCTTTGCCC
>CALFOY010000094.1 GCA_937919265.1 uncultured Capnocytophaga sp.
CAATCTAATAAAAAGATTGATTGAAAGAAAACCTATTTTCCAATCTCAGTTGGTACGCCCTTAACTTGACACCTCAAAAGTTAGATGTCGTTGAAATCATTGAACGCGAAAAGGAACGCATCGCCAACGACCCTGAGCTGAGGCATTTGGTGGAGAAGGAAGGGGAATAAAGTTTATAAACTTCCTCTTATTTTCTCATAATACTCCATCACAAACTTCAAATCTTCTGGAAGTGAGTTACGATCTATAGACCATAGTATATCTGGATTTGTGTTATTCTTGTTAAAAAATAATGCAATATAAAAAAACTCCTCATCACAAATAGGTATATAATTTAAAAAATTAAAATTATTATTATCTAAATATTTGTAAGGTATCTTTTCAAAAAAAAACTCATTATTTTTAGTGATACTTTTTTTAATATTTGATTTTATAACAAGAGTATCCTTATATATATTTTCAAATAAACAAACACTATCTCTAGTTAGAAAAATACCATTGATTGTATCATTTATACTAAAAGGCCGATCAGAGGGAATGTGATAGAAGGCTATTTTAGAAACCTGATGTTTAGTTGTTTTAAATTTAATAAATTTCTTATTGTAATATATATCTGTTACACCACAAGAATTAGTACAAAAAAGAAAAAAATAATAAGATAAAAATAAATACTTCATAAGACTAATAATTAAAAATTAAACTTCTATCTCTTCTCATTATTTGCCATTGCCATTTAAAAAAAGAATACATCTTTCCTTTGAAATCATTATCGCTTGAATCAGGAGCATTTACCTTCTTCCACAAAACATGGTTTTCCAAAAGTAATACTCATAATTTTATTATTTTAAAAACTTAAAACCATTGTTGCTCATATATGACTTTATTTTCTTATCCGTGAGTTCGTTGCGTAGCTCTCCTCCTATTGCTTTGACTTCTTTAACCTTATTGTCATATAGATGCACAAAAATATAGCTAAAAGTCGTGCAATTCTTCATATAACAAGCAACATGCATCTCAATAGCAACATAAGTATCCTTCTTGTTTTTTGAGCAATATATAGCAAGAGGAATACAATAGTCTAATGCAAGTTCCTCTTTGTCAAACCTCACTTGCTGCTTATTGATGGTTAGAAAATATCCGTTGTCTATACTGTGTTTGGGGATAGAACACCTGGCTCTCTCCTTCTATCATTCTTCGTATCAATAAGCATATAGATGTCATTATCTAATGCTTTGATGTTTATCACATACCTGCCAAAAGAATGGTTTAGAAGCCCCCAACAATAGGGAGGATTATCAATCAAATCTATTTTAGCATACCTCACATTTTGCTGTGAATACGTTATATTAAAAAATAGAAATAAACAAAGAAATCTCATTTTTTTATTTTTAAAGATTAGTATTTTAATCCATTACGCATATAATGCTTGATTTTTGTATCACTATCAATAGGAGTACCCTCACTCCTAATTATTTTTGAATTCATAACAACTCCTTTTTCCATATATACAAAGATATAATAATAATCGTGGCAATATTTACTATAACACATTGTGTATAATTCAATTGCGATATAGGTGTTGTTATTCTGTTTTTTAGACCAAAGCCCCATAGGTATACAACTATAAATTTCATCAATTTCCTCTAATTGTATAACTTGATTATTAATCTTTAAAAAAGGATTGTTTTTTAATTTTTCTTTTATAACATGAGTACATTTATGAGTACCTAATGAACCATTTCCTGTATTAATGCATAAATAAATATGATCACCCATAATATCTTCATCAACGACATAATAGCTATCACCATCATCTGACTCACTCCAACAACAAGACTTGTATATGTTTTTTGTGGAATATGTCTTCTTATTCTGAGCAAAAATAATACATTGAGTTAATAGTAATAAAATAATAAAACTTTTCTTCATAACTTTTTATAACCTAATTCTGTTGTTTTATAGAATAATGTTGGCAAACCTTTTTCAGTTTTATGTATAAGGTTTGTCCTTCTTGTGAGGCACTAATCTGTATGCGTATCCCATTAGGAGTAACGGTGTGGCACTCCTCAAGGGCTAGTTGCAACTGATTATAGTGATCCATCAGCACGTGCATCTTTACCGAATCGCCTGCCACACGTTGTAAGCCATAGTTAAGGTCTGTGGTTTGTAAGGCTATGGCATCTCTAAGGCTGTCGGTAACAAAGTCCTGCACAGCAGTAAAATGGCTGCTGCTTAGCTTCATTTTGTCTATCCAATTTATGGGATAATGGGTGAGTAGATTGTTCATTTGGTTTTTAATTATTTTTTATAATATGTTTTGTGAAATCTATTCAAAAATTACGATAAATATATTTTTTTATTAATTTTTTATCGTTTACAATAAATATAGCTTCATAACTTTCCCCTCCATCACCACCTGGGATTTTTATAATAAGTTGATTATCTTCTTTCTTAAAAACTTCAACTCCATCTAATGTTGGTTGAAATAAATATTTAAATGATGATTTAGATAAATGATAGCCATTCCCCTTTATAAATATATAAATATTATCAATTTCCTCATAAACATCTCTATCAATCCCATCAAAGCCATACACGTTTTCATTAGTGACTATATATGATATACCATTTTTATCTTTGATAGTACAATAATCATCTTTATTAACTTTTTTTGTAATGACCTTTACAATAATTCCATTTTGATTGAATGTAGCATTATTTTCCCTTATTATAGTCCTCTTTATCTCAGGATAGTTGTATTTAAACAGAAAACCTAAACGATAATCTTCATTTTTTTCTATACTCTTATAAGAAATTATAGTATCTTTTAAAAAATCTGGATTATTTCCTCCATTTGCTCCTATACCTACAGATAATAATTCTCTCGAATCAATTTTTGAGATACTATCTTTGAATACATATCCTTGAATTCCTTGACTACCTCCTAAAGTTTTCACTAACCACCAATTGCCTTTTTGCTCTTTATAGAAAAAATATTCTCCTTTGATAATTTTTGTAATTATTTCTCCATTTTCTTCTTTATGTACTTTTATGTAATTATATCTGTCATTAACAATTCCTATCTTAAAAAAAGTAGTGTTTTGACTAAAAATATTTATTGTAATTAAAGAGAAAAAACAAAGAAATAATAAACTAATGCTTTTATCTTTTTTTTATCTTTTTCATCTATTTCCAAGTTAAAATAATGATACCCCCTGCTGGTGCGAGCTTGTAGCTCTTGCCTAGTATAATAAGAGTGTGTCCTGCTGCTTAGCTTCATTCCGTCTATCCAATTTACAGGATAATGGGTGAGTAGATTGTTCATTGTATGATTTCTATTTATTTATAAGTAGTTTTATACAAATTATTTAGTATATCTTTTAAAAAAAAGATTATTGTAATAAGGAGGAAGTATTTTAGCATATATTATATCTATTAATTTCCATTTCTTATAAGTAGGGTCATACATGTATATACAACATTTTGCTTTTTTTTTAATAGAAATACTTTCTTCTGTACAATTGTCCTTATTTACTAAATATTCTTTTTTTATTTGACAAGAGAAAATGAAGTACTCGTTAAATTTATCTTTCAGTAGTTTATAAATTTTTTTACTATCACTATCTAAATCAATGTTTTCAAAATCCCCTTTTGCATAAAACATTTTTCTCCAATATATTTTCAGATCATTCTCTTTAGGGATAAAGTGGATTGTAAAATATCCCTCATTAAAACAATCTATGTAGGACATTATAGGATGATCAGAAATATTAGATTCATCTATAATTAATGAATAAATGGCCTTCTCATATTTTTTATCAAAAAAATCAATTTGTGAGAACTTTAAATTTTCCTCTTTTTCTGATACAATCTGAGACATTAATACAGATGTATAAAAGAAAAAAAGCACAATAATTCTATTTAATTGCATTTCCATTTTTCATCGAATTTAGTTTTCCCCTGCTGGCGCGTTTCTTGTAGCTCGTGCCTACTATAATAAGAGTGTGTCCTGCTGCTTAGCTTCATTCCGTCTATCCAATTTATAGGATAATGGGTGAGTAGATTGTTCATTGTTCTATATTGTTTTATTTTGAAATTCTTCTTAATATTTTGCTATTGGAATAACTATTTTTTATACTCATCCTGTCTCTTATACACATCTGACGCTGCCGA